>JALGTI010000011.1 GCA_029821455.1 Candidatus Zipacnadia bacterium
AGGACGCGACCGGGCAGGTTGAGGTGAAATACACCTTGAGTCTGAGAGCCCTGAACGCAGATACGGGCGATGCCATCGAACAGTTTATGGCCACCCTACAGCCCACGCTGGAGTCTGCCGAGCCGATCATCGTGTCCAGCGACCCTGCGGGACTGCTGAAGGTGGTCCTCACGGAATTCGTTTTCACTGCACAGGGCAAAGGATTCTGGGCCCCTTACGAGGTGACTGTGGAGGCGGAGGGATATGAGGCGGCCGCGTTGCGGTTCGCAATGGACGAACCGATGACAGCCGTGGCAGAACTTAAGCCAAAGCAGTAAGCACGCGCACTACAACAACAGGAGGTAGTATCGTGTGAACGATTCATTTGATGACCTGAAGAACGGTGTCGTGCTGGCAGAGCTGGGTGGGCATGGAGACGGGCCGTACTGTGCAAAGCACGGTACAGGTGCGGCTCTCGTGGTGCTGGGAACCTACATAGTGGATCCCGGCGATGCGGTCCCCTATGACCCAGCCTTTGTCTTCAAGCCCGGCCGGGACAGCTATGCAGATTATCTGCGGGAGCATATCGCAGCGGCGCGGGCAAGTGGCGCTGCCGTCGGCGTCAGTGTTATCAGCGTGAACCTGGATGACACGATTGATTTCCTGCTGGCGGCCGAAGAGGCAGGAGTTGATTATGTCTCTCTTTGCTTGCACTCGGTAATGGAGATGTTTGTCAGTGTCGGCTTGAGCTCTGCGCTCCTGCGCCGCGAGAATTGGGGTCGCCTGCGCGAGCATCTGTCAGCCTGCCTTGAGGCCCTGGAGGGGCCGTTCATCCCGAAGATGGGCATTGGATGGGCGCCGGATGATGTGGAAGCTGTGGCTGAGATGGTGGACGTGGGGGTCAGCATCATTCATGCCAACGTGGGAGATGCAGCGAGCGACAGCGGCGCGGATGTGATCCGGCGATTGAAAAGGTACGGCATGTTCCTCATCGCAGGCGGTGGGATTAAGACGGCACAGGACGCGCGGCGAGTACTTGAGGTAGGCGCGGATGCGGTGGCGATTGGCACGGCGGCGATGGATGACCCCGGTCTATGTGGCCACATCCAGGCGGCCCTGCGTGATATGCCGCCCTGCAAAGCTTAGAGAGTAAGCCTATTGGACAATGTGACTACGGCCTGGCTACTGTCATAGTACGTCGCACCTGTGTGAGTGTCTACTGGTGGATGCTACAGCATATTCGTATCCACGAGGCCGTGGGAAGTGCCGCCCTCTCTGATGCGGGCGGGGCCAACAGCCTTGATTAACCACCAATACTGGCTGCCAGTCCCGCTTATGTAGATCTCAATTTTGAGGGTGTCAAATGTGCCCAGTGGCACCGTGATTCTCTGTTCCCCCACGACAGTGAAAGTGTATGTCAGGGGTCCTATCGGCACACCGTTGGCGTAAAGGTGCGTGTCGCAATAGGTGGTCTCTTCGGCCATCATCATGTTGGAATAGAACACCGGCGGGTCCAGCACATAGGATGTGTGTGTGCTCGGGTCGTACCAGCCGAAGTAGTACAGGCCGTCATAGCGGGGCCGATAGTAGTTGACCTCGGTCGAGCCGTTCTCGTAGATAACCGGATAGCACAACTCTCCACCGAACCACTCCCGCGCACCCACCGTCATACTCCATTCGTCGCTGGTGCCGGCCACGCGGAACGTCCAGCCGTTACCTGTGTCAATGGGCCAATAGTCGGTGATATCGTAGGTCTTCCACTCGGGGATGACGATAGTACCCGCGCAGCCGGAGAGGAGGATGGTTGCTACTACCAGACATGTCAGCGTGTATCGGTTGTAGTGTCCCATTGCAATGCCTCCCTTCACTACTATCAGACATAGTAGAATGCCAAAAGGTTCCATAATCCTGCAAACAAATGCACCCCGACTGCCTTGCATAACGCAACCGGGGGGCACTGCTGCGATACCATTGGCTTACTACTTGGGCACACACTTGTACATGATGCAGCGGGCGCTATCGGTCTCCCCGGTCCAAACCGTGCCGTCGGCAGTCACCGTCATCCCGTGGAAGTAGCACATTTCATATTGCTCGGTGACGGCTCCAAAGTCATCGAACAGGCCGGTTTTCGGGTCGTAAGAGACCAGGTGCATAACAGGAAAGCCGGCGGTTATGTAGATCTTGCCATCGGGCCCCTCGGCCATTCCGGTCATACGCGGCAGCCCCAGCGGCTTGCCCAGGTAGGTCAGGTCGCCGGTCTGCGGCTCAATCTTGAAGAACATCCCCAGCCCTGCTTCGCCGCCATAGACCGTCCCATCGCTAGCCAGGCACATGCTGTCCATCCCCCAGTTGACGCTATCGGCGGCCGGCAGCTCCTCAAAGACCAGCGGCGTATCGGTGCGGATTAGCTTCTGCTGGGCATAATCGAACTTCAGGAGATAGAACTTCGCCTTGCCGCTGGGGCCGACCAGCGTCCGCCACGCCCCCCAACAGTTGCCCAGCAGGTCGGCCTGGATATTGTGAGTGCTTGGGTACGGCCCCAGCTTGCCCCAGTCTCTCATGTCCCCGGTGTTGATATTGTATGACCAGAAGTGATAGTCAGGGATGACTTGGCCATAGATCATTCCCTGCTCCGGAGCGATGGTCATCGCGTGGATACCCGACATTGGCACCGGGATGCCGTAGTCTTCAATCTCACCGGTCTGTGTGTCATAGGTCCACAGATGCCCGCCGGGGAAGGTGGTGAAGTCGAATTCCGGTGGCGAAGCATCCGCCACATTGATATTCTGGCCGATCCACAGCTTGCCATCCATCCCCACGCACAGCGCGTTGTGGATTTTGTCCAGCGTCGCGTCGTAGTCGCCCTCAATCTTGTAGATGGGCCCGCAGTCACGGTATTCATTGGTATCCGGATCCAACTCCACCAGCACATTGGTCTTGGCCGTCAGGCCAACATAGATCTTGCCGTTGAGGCCTTCCTTGACCGCTGTGACTGCTACGGCTCTGTTTGTCTCAATTGGTATTGCTGTAACTTCGAAGTCTTTCATTTGTAATCAATTCCTTCAGGTCCGTGGGTTACGCTTCCAACCCGACGCTGACCTTTGTGTCATTAATGTGTTTGCCGGTACTTTTCAATCAAAGGCACATAGGTCGTGTAAATGTGGCTCAGATATCTTGGGATGTCAACAGCATGTGGGCACGGGGCCCGGCACTCGTCTGCCAACTCGCAGTTCAAGCACTGTGCTGTGGTCTGAACACTCTCACCCCAGCCGCGCTCCATCATCGCCTGGGCAGTCGCTGCGCCGTCCTTGGAGGCGGTGAACACCTCGTCGCGCTGTCCCTTCACGGCCGGTCCCAGACGGGCACGGCAGTCCGTGTAGCCCCTGGCCGTATCGAAGTAGTTGATGTCCTCGTCAATGGCGTACTTCTAAAGGGCGATGCCCTCCTCGTCTGAGCAACGCATCATTGGGATGCCGCCCATGCCAATTATGGAGACCTCAAGTCCGGTCCTGCCTAGCATTTGCTTCTGCATTCTGTTTTCACATCACTTTGAATCGAGATTGTCGTGTGTCTTGACCCGGCGTTGTGGCGTATATGCGTCACGCGCTGGCAAAGTCCTCCTCACCGGCTGAATCTTATCTGCAAAATATCCCCGTCCTGCACCACGTACTCTCTGCCCTCCACGCGCATCAGGTTCTGCTTCTTTACCTCGGACATTGATCCGGCCCTATCAAGCACCTCGAATGGTATCACCTCGGCCCGGATGAAGCCCTGCTCCATATCACTATGCACCTTGCCGGCCGCCTCTGGCGCGGTTGCGCCAGCGGAGACAGTCCAGGCCCGGGCCTCGTTCTCGTTGACGGTGAAGAAGGTGATGATGTCCAGCAGGTCATAGGCCGCCTTGATAAGGCGCTCCCGCGCCGGCTCTATGAAGCCGTAGGCACCCAGGAACTCCTGCTGCTCGTCCTCAGGCAGTTCTGCCAGCTCCTCGGCCAGTTCCGCGCACACTGTCACATACGCCAGGCCGGTCTCCTCGGCCAGTTGTCGAGCGCCTGTTGCTTGTTGGGCCTCGGTATCATCCTCGGCGATGTTCAGCACCACCAGCAGCGGCTTGAGCGTCAGCAGTGCAAAGCCCCGTAGCAGCTTCGCCTCGTCCTCGGCAAGCTCCAGTTCCCGCACCTGGCCATTTTTGGCCACGTGCTCCCGTACCCGTTCCAGCACGCTCAGTTCCCACTCCTCGTGGACCTCGCGTTTGCTGCCCTTGTCTTTGATGCGCTTGCTGCGTCCCTCCACAATCCCCAGATCGGTCAGCGACATCTCAAGCAGAACCGTCTCCAGGTCTGAACGCGGGTCCAACTCGGCACCGGTGTGGTCCAGATCCCCAAAGCACTGCACCACTACAGCGAAGGCATCGGCATCACCGGCCACCTTGACCAGGTGCAGCTCGTCATCGGCTGACGTGCCGTCCTTGACCGCCAGTAGGTCGAGCACCGTCAGCTCCGCGTACGTCATCTTTTTCGGCTGGCAGATTTCGAAGATGCGGTCCAGACGGCGGTCTTGCACGTGGACGGTGGCAATTCCATCCCCACCATGATGGCTAGCATCACTCTGTCGGGTCAACACTCGAAAGACCGTGCTCTTGCCGCTTCCTGGCAAACCCACCAGACCTATCTTCACAATGCCCCCTCCTCAAAGGCTATCCGTGCGACAGGCATCCTCGCCCGTCGCCGGTGCCGGTGTGCGTGTCAATATGGACAGGCAAGGATGCCTGTCCTACGGGAATGACGACACCATAACTTCCTTATAAACCCGGAGGAAGTTCCCACCCAGCACTTTCAAAATCGTGTCGTGGCTGTGACCCCGGTCCAGCAGGCCCTGCGTCACCTCAACTACCTGCGTTACTGAGCCTGGTATTGTTACAGGGCCACAGCCATCGAAGTCGCTACCAATCCCAACGTGATCGGGCCCAATCAGGTCAATTGCATAGTCGAAGTGGTCGAGCAGGCGCTCGAGGGTTGGCTCCTTCTCGTCAATGAAGAGTGGATAGAAGGCCATCCCGAAGACACCGCCGCAGTCCCGCAGTGCCTTGAGCTGGTCGTCGGTTAAGTTGCGCCAGTGGCCACACTCTGAGAAGACGTTCCCGTGGCTGAAGATGACCGGCTTTGTGGACAGGGCGACAGCCTCGAAGAAGGTAGAGTCATACGTATGGGCCAGGTCCACGACGATGCCGAGGCGGTTGCACTCAGGCACCACTTCACGTCCGAAGTCGGTCAGGCCCGGCCATTTCTCGGCCGCCTTACGGTCCTCGAGGCTGCAATGCTCGAACGGGCTTTGCATCATCTGGCAAGCGCCGCGCTCCCCGTGCACGAGATTAGCCACGCGCAGGCCCAGTCTGTGGAACATCCGCAGGCCGGCCAGGTCCTCGCCGAACAACGTGCAGCTCTCAAGCTGCGGGACGATGCCCAGCTTGCCCTCAGCCTTGGCCGTCTCGATGTCGCTGCCCGTATCCACAAGCAGCACCACATCGGGATGGTCGTCCACCATCCGGTGTATGCCATCCATCAGCCGCAAGCCACGCTGGAGGTCTACGTTGCCGCACATCGAGTTGATGGCGGTGAAGCCGCCCTCCAACAGCCGCGGCACATCGGCTTGCAGATTCTCGTCACGCGGCACCATATCCAGATCCAGCTTGCGCTCGTCGCGCTCGATCATAGTGTCACTGTGACCATCAATGATGATGGCCGACTTGTGTAACTGGGCGGCTTCGTCAGTGATTCTCATCTCATCCGCTCCTGAGTGGCTATGCCCTGGCAAGGTCTGGTGCAGGTGGCGGAGGATTCAACGCGGGGCAGGCAGCCTCCTTCTACAACGACGCTAAATGTGGGCGCGATGAATCACGCCCCTACCAATTGCGGTTAGATGTCTATAGTCAGGGGGCCCTGACGGAGGATTTGTGGTGGCTGCTGGGTGAGATCAATTACCGTGGATGGTACGCCACCCGGGCAGGGCCCGGCGTCCACGACCAGTTCAGTGCGGCCCGCAAGCTGCTGCAGCACTTCCTCCACAGTAGTTGTTACTGCCTGGCCACTGGTGTTAGCGCTAGTCACGGCCACAGGGAACGGGCAAGCAGCAAGTATCTGGCGGGCGAGTTTGTGGTCAGGCACTCGCACGCCGATGCTGGGCAGGCCGGCAGTAACGATGTCGGGGATGCTGTCACTTCTGGGCAGCACCATTGTCAGCGGGCCTGGCCAGTGCTGCTCGGCAAGCTCTTGGGCGATGGCGGGCACTTCACTGATTATGCTGGCCAGGTCGCTTGCGTCAGGTATGAGCACCGGCAGCGGATTGTGCTCGGGCCGGCCCTTGGCCGCATAGAGCGCCTCGATGGCCTCAGGAAGCAGGGCATGGGCGGCCAGGCCGTAGACCGTATCGGTCGGGAATGCCACCAGGCCGCCGCCTTGTAGACAAGCGACAATGCACGCCAGTACGTCCTCGTCAGCACGATGGCCACTGATGACAATGGTCTGCGTCTCGCAGTCACGAGACATAGGCGAGCACTATCCAATCAATCTCGGGATAATCCTGTTCCGTGCGAACAGTCCAGCCAGGCAAGGCTTTTGCCACGAGTTTTCCGACCGCCTCCGCCATCCCAGCACCCACCTCGCAGGCGAACAGCCGCAGCGCAGGGAGTTCAGACAGGCGAGGAATGACGCGTTGATAGAAGCCAAGGCCGCTGCCGGACAAATCCACCAGCGCCTCACGGGGCTCCTGGTCGCGGACCTCAGTCTGCACACCAGGAATCTCTTCGGCACCGACATACGGCGGATTGGTGACTATCAGGTCCACCTGGTCAGCGACACCGGCCCTCCACAGCGGCTCCAGATCCGGGCCTTCCAGGAGCGTGATGCACCCTTGCAGGTTATGCGCGGTGACGTTTTCGTCGGCAAGTGACAGAGCCTCCCCGCTGACATCGGTGGCATAGATGCGCTCCAGGTGAGGCAGGTTAGCCGCTAGCGCGACGGCTAGCACACCGCTGCCGGTGCCGATGTCCGCAGCCACTGTTGGTGTCGGCTTGAGCTCTTGTGCAGTCTTGATGACTGCTTCGGCTAGTAGTTCAGTTTCCGGGCGCGGAATCAAGGCCCGCCGGTCACAGCCCAGTCGCAGACCCATAAAATCAGTATAGCCGACAATGTATTGAAGCGGCTGGCCGGCTACTCTGCGCCGGGTCAGGGCTTCGGCGGCGGATAGTTGGTCTTCTGTGACTGTCTGGGAGCGTTCAAGGGGCAGCCGGTTGAGATCGCCGGCAAAGAGGACTTCGGCCACAAGGCAGCGGGCATCAAATGTCGGGCACAATACACCAGCTTCGGCCAGCGTCGTCTCGACTCGCCGAACCACTTGCTCAGTGGTCGGATGGTTGCTCATCCTTCGGTCAACTCCTGCAGGCGCTGAGCGTGCTCATGGTCTGCGAGGGCCTGGATGAGTTCATCCAACTCCCCGGCCAGGAGCGCAGGGAGGTTATGGAGAGTCAAGTTGATGCGGTGGTCGGTGAGACGGTCCTGGGGGAAGTTGTATGTGCGGATCTTTTCGCTGCGGTCGCCGCTCTTGACCTGCTCGCGGCGGCTGGCCGCCTCTTCTTCCTGTCGCTTCTGTTGTTCCCTCTCATACAGCCGCGCCCGCAGTATCCGCATGGCCCGCTCCCGGTTCTGCTGCTGGGAGCGCTGATCCGAGCAGGCCACGCTGATCTTGGTCGGCAGGTGGGTGATACGCACGGCGGTCTCGTTCTTTTGCATGTGCTGCCCACCAGGCCCGCCGGCTCTGAACGCCTCCATCTGCAGGTCCTGGGGCTGAATCTCAACGTCTATCTCTTCGGCCTCGGGCAGCACTGCCACCGTGGCCGCCGAGGTGTGAAGGCGGCCCTGCGATTCCGTCTTGGGCACGCGCTGGACGCGATGTACGCCGCTCTCGTGCTTCAGGACCCCGTAAACGCCCCCGCCCTCAACAGCGAAGACGATCTCTTTGAAGCCCCCCATCTCCGACGAGTTTTCGTTCATCACCTCAACCTGCCAGCCCTTGCGTTCGGCCAGGCGCCTGTACATATCGAACAGGTCCCCGGCGAACAGGGCCGCCTCATCGCCGCCGGTCCCGGCGCGGATTTCGACAATGGCGTTATTGTCATCCATCGGGTCTTTGGGCAGCAGTTCCACCAGCAGCCTGTGCTCAAGCTCCCCTGCCTGGGTCTCTGCCTCGTCCAGCATTGCTCGCAGTTCCACGTCATCCTGCTCAGCCAGCAGCTCCTGGGCGCTGGCTACATCTTCCTGGGCCCGCTGGTACTGGTGGAACAATTCGATAGCCGGGGCCAGTTCTGCGCGCCGACGGGACAGCTCCCGAAAGCGGTTCTGGTCCGCTATCACGGCCCGATCACTGAGCTGATGCTCCAGTCCAGCGAGTTCCTGTTCCATCTTTTCGAAGGTTGCAGTGATATCCATTGCAATCAGCTCCCCTCCTCTGCCGTGGCGCCTTTCTGTTCATTATCCAATGATCCAACGATGCCTGCTGAATCGGCACCAGACGCGCCGACTGCCACGGGACGCAACTTGGCATCAACGAACAGCGGCGTGGGGCCATCGGCCGGATAGCCAACTTCGGGCGCAACAGCAGCCAGTGCATAAATGGCCGTTTCTGCCTGGCCTTCATCTGGCCTGCGGGTGGTCAGCAACTGCATCATCATCCCGGGCCAGGCCAGGATATTGGCCAGCAGCGAGTGGCGATGGCGGCCGGCCCAGCGTATGATCTCATAGGCGATGCCAGCCACCGGCGGCAGTAGCGCCAGCCTGATGAGGATACGCATCCCCACCGAAGGCCATCCAAAGAACCAGCCCAGCACGATCTTGACGAGGATGACTACCAGCAGGAACGCCGTCCCGCAGCGTGGGTGCAAGGTCGCGTACTTCAGGCAGTTTGACGGTGTAACGGGTTCGCCGGCCTCGAAGCAGTTGATGGTCGCATGCTCTGCGCCGTGATATTCAAACACCCGCCGTACGTACTTCATCATCGAGATAGCCACGATGTACAAGACGACTACCGTTAGCCGTGCGATGCCCTCAACGATATTCTTGAGCAGCGCCGAGCCGCTAACTAGAAATCCCGAGGTCGGCGAAACACCCTCCGGGGTCCCAAAACCGGGCAGGAAACCGATTGCCCACGTGGGCAGCACGATGAAGAGGCCCAGACCCAGGGCAATGGCAAACACCATCGTTAATGTCATCAAAAGCCGGTTGATACCGGTGGCCGGCTGCGGCTCACGCTGTGCCTGGCTGGTATCTCTCTGTTCCTGGGTCAGCTTCTCTTGTTCCTCGGCGGCCAACACATCCGCCGAAAACTGTAGGGCAGACATCCCGAGGGCCAGGGTCTCGACCAGCATCAGATTGCCGCGAATCAGGGGCCACTTCAGCCAACCCTTGGTCGCGGCGAAGGCGCCCAGGTTGCGGGTGGTCATAACAATCTGGCCATCCATCCGGCGCACGGCAATGGCGCACTTATCCAGGCCGCGCATCATCACACCCTCGATGACAGCCTGCCCGCCGTAGTAATGGTCCTGGTGCTCTTGCTCAGCCATTGTCTCAGTGTTACACCTGTGGTGCTACTACACAAGCCCAGGCAGATTCGCCTGGGCTCGGACACAAAACCTGATTGTTGCAGCTACTGCTCGGCCGCTGCCTGCTCCTCGCCCTCTACGCCATAGCGCTCCTGCAGTCCCCAGCGCTTGATGAAGCGATCCACGCGGCCCTCGGTGTCCACGATCTTCTGCGTGCCCGTGTAGAACGGATGGCACTTGCTGCAGATCTCGACCCGTAGTTCAGGCTTAGTGGCTCGCGTCGTGAAGCTTTCACCGCAAGCGCAGGTCACCTGGCATTCCATGTACTCTGGATGGATATCCGGTTTCATCTCTCTCTCCTCACCAACAACGACCCTCGAGGGGCCGCACTGATAGTATACCACAACAGCCTACCCAGGACAAGCTCTCCAGGAGGGAAACCACTGCAAGTGGCGAAGCTGGTTTGTGCACTACGGCGGGCACGGTACCCGCCAGGCTGAGTGCACTTCGATTATGGCCTTTCAGATTCTCCACGACGACTACAACTCTGACGCCCGCACGGGCCTGCTGAGCACGGCCCATGGTGATATAGCAACCCCGGTCTTTATGCCGTGCGCCAGCCGGGCGGTTGTACGGGCCTGCAGCTCCCAGCAACTCGCCGCCCTCGGCCTCCAAATGCTTATTTCCAACACCTACCATCTGCTGCTGCGGCCTGGGCCGGATGTGATAGCCCGGGCCGGGGGATTGCATAAGTTTATGGGCTGGCCCGGTGTGCTGGCCACCGACAGCGGCGGCTACCAGGTCTTCTCGCTGGGGAAGCTGGCTGAAATCACTGAAGGAGGCGTGCGCTTTCGCAATGAGATGGACGGTAGCGAGATATTCCTATCGCCTGAAGACTCAATTCACCTGCAGAATCAACTAAGCGCAGACCTGATCATGTGCTTTGACGAGTGTGCGCCATATCCCTGCGGCTATGAATATGCCCGCGATTCCGTGGAGATGACTCTGCGATGGGCCCAGCGCTGCCGCCAAGCCCACCAGGGAGACACCCAGGCGCTGTTCGGCATAGTCCAGGGCAGCGTGTACGACGACCTGCGCGAACGCAGCGCCCGCGAGACAGTTGCAATCGGCTTTGATGGATATTCTATCGGCGGCCTGTCAGTGGGGGAAAGCCGGCAGGAGATGTTCGCGGCCCTGGACACGTCATTGACTTACCTGCCCGCGGACAAGCCACGATACGCGATGGGCCTGGGCACGCCGCTGGACATTGTTCAATGTGTGCGGCGTGGCGTAGATATGTTCGACTGCGTGCTGCCGACCCGCAACGCCAGGCACGGCAGCGTTCTGACCTGGGATGGCGTCATCAAGATAAACAACGCCCAGTACCGCCAGGACTACCGCCCGCTTGCGGAGGGCTGCGACTGCCCGGCCTGCAGGCAGCACAGCCGCGCCTACTTGCACCATCTATTCCGCATCAACGAGGCCGCCGCCTGGACGCTGCTAAGCCTGCACAACCTGCGCTTCTACGTGCGGCTAATGGAGCGGGTGCGGGAGGGGATCGCGGCCGGCGAGCTTAATGACTTGGAGCGCCAACTGTGCGCCTGGACCCAGCGGGATGAGCAGTGAGCGCCCAGAGCAGACCAGGTTCAGTTGCAACAACGGTTCAGGCCTAGTAGAATAGCTAGGAAAAGCGCCTCCGATAGAACAACGAATAGTACTGCGGTTGATCTGTCTGTTATGGATATATCGCACTCTTGTCTGCCGCAGGCATGCTTTGCTTCCGGGCCTGGAGAACTCTATTATGGACGCCGACCGAGAATCGGCACATACAATTGACACCACGACTGGGCAGAAGATCATTGCTGAAGGTAGCTGTGATTCCCTGGCCAACCCTGTCTACACCGGCAAGCCATTTGCTGACTTCGATAAGGTAGGACCCGATACGGACCTCACAACTCTTAATCTCAACTGGCGCGAGCGCGACTTGCCGGAAAAGGAACGCACTAAGCACGTTCACCGCCTGCACCCCTATCTGGGCAAATATGTGCCCCAGTTAGTAGAGATATTCCTGCGCAAGTTCCAACCACGTCTGGTTTGCGACCCGTTTGTCGGAAGCGGCACCACACTGGTTGAGTCGGCTGCTCTAGGCATAGACTGTTTCGGAGTGGACGTATCTCCGTTTAATTGCCTGCTCTCAAAGGTAAAGACGGATGTGTACGACCTCCAACACCTGGGGCGCGAGATCTACGACATTCTGCATCGCTCGCAAAGGGCCGAGCGCTCGCTGTTCTCGGCGGACTCGCAGGCACCCAAGCACGAACTCAGTCCAACGGATTACCTAGCAAAGTGGTTTGCGCCACGGGCTCAACAAGAATTACTGGCTTACTGTGCGCTCATTCCCGAATATGAATATAGCGACGTGATGAAGATCACACTGTCACGCGCAGCACGCTCTGCTCGCCTGGTACCACATCACGAACTCGATTTTCCCAAAGAGCCCCAGCGCAAACCATACAAGTGCAGGAAGCATCATCGGATTTGCTATCCTACTAGGCAAGCCCGCAAGTTTATTGAGCGATACAGCAAGGACACGCTGCGCCGGATCACTCAGTTCGCGCGGATTCGGCAGGAGGCAAGCACTACTGTTGTCTGTGGTGACTCACGAAATACGGACTTCCCCCCAGCCGATCTCATAATTACCTCGCCTCCCTATGTCGGCTTGATTGATTATCACGAGCAACACCGGTATGCCTACGAGCTCCTCTCACTGCTTCCGGAGCCATTTGCCAGTATCGGCTGGTCTGGGCGGGAGGATCTCAGCAATGAAGAACTCGAGATTGGGCCAGCCTCCAAAGGCACATCGCGTGCTGCCCGACAGCAGTACCGCAAGGACATCACCACGGCGTTGGCTCGTGCGATAGAGCCGATGCCCGCCGGCAGCCACATCGTCATAGTGGTAAATGATAAGCATAACCTCTACTCTGATATGGCCCAATCTCTGCCGGTTGAGCATGTCACCACGCTGAATCGCCACGTAAACCGCCGCACAGGGCGGCGCATCGAAGCTTTCTATGAGCAGATTCTTGTCTGGAGAAAGGGCCACCCACATCTCCTGTCTGGATAGGCCTGAGAAGTAGCCGTGGGCAATAAGCGGTAGTGCTTCATCAATGAGAACCTTCGTCCAATTTGGCGCTGGTAATATCGGCCGCTCGTTCGTGGGTCAGCTCTTCTCCCGGGCTGGCTATCAGGTCGTGTTCATTGATATTGATGAGCGGATAATCGCGGCCCTCAACGAGCGTGGGCGCTATCCCGTTGAGGTTAAGGATGAGGTTCCTGAGACGATCTGGGTGGAGAATGTGCGAGGTGTTGACGCCCGTGACGTAGAGCGTTGTGCCGAGGAGCTGGCGCGCTGCGAACTATGTGCTACTGCCATCGGCCCGGCAGCTTTGCCAAAGACATTCCCCACGATTGCCCGTGGCCTACAGTCTCGCATGGCGGCTGGACGAGGTCCCCTGGACATCATTATCTGCGAGAATATGCGCGATGCGGCCGCGATCGTGCGCGCCGGGCTGGCTGAGCACCTGCCCAACGATTTCCCAGTGGATGAGATGGTCGGCCTGATTGAGACCAGCATCGGCAAGATGGTGCCGATTATGCCCGATGAGGTGCGGCAGCGCGACCCACTAGTCGTCTATGCGGAGGCCTACAATACGCTGATATGCGATGGACAGGCTTTCAAGAATCCTATACCTGACGTGCCCGGCCTGGCCCCCAAGGCCAATATGAAGGCGTACGTGGACCGCAAGCTGTTCATCCACAACCTCGGCCACGCGCTGTGCGCTTACCTGGCTCATATCTGGGCACCGGAGCTGGTCTACACGTGGCAGGCCATCGAGCATCCGCGCATCGGTCAGACCACCCGGGAGGGGATGTGGGAGTCGGGGCAAGCGCTTATCAAAGCATATCCGCAGGAGTTCGATGAGGCCGACATCGGCGTGCATATTGACGACCTGCTGCGGCGGTTCTGCAACAAGGCGCTGGGCGACACAATCTACCGGGTAGGCCGCGACCTGCCGCGCAAGCTATCACGTGATGACAGACTGGTAGGGGCACTGCTCTTTGACATCGCCCACGGTGTTGAGGCGCCGGTCACGGCGCTGGGCGTCGCAGCCGGAATGCGGTTCAGGGCCACAGATGAGCACGGGCAACTCTATCCAGCCGATGCCGCCTTCGCCACCGAAGTCTACCCTCGCGGCATCGAACACGTTATGCGCGACGTATGTGGACTGCACCCGCAGCGCGACAAAGAAGCGTGGGCGATGATACTTGGGGCGGAGCGTTTGCTCAGTGCGGGTGACGGGTGAGGCTGTCAGCACCCGGCTTTGGTCCTGCCCGGCATCTACCCTCTTGCCTCGCTCATATTCTCTATGAAGATGTCGAACAGATAGTTGGCGTCGTGAGGGCCGGCACCAGCCTCGGGATGGTATTGCACCGAGAACACCGGATAGTGCTTGTGCCTCATACCCTCGAGGCTCTGGTCGTTGAGGTTGATATGGGTGATTTCTATCTGGTCGCTCGGAACGGAATCAGGATCGACGCAGAAGCCGTGGTTCTGGGTGGTTATCTCTACCTCTCCGGTCTCGAGCCTCTGTACCGGGTGGTTGCAGCCCCGGTGACCGAACTTGAGCTTGTAGGTCTTCCCGCCATAGGCCAGGCCCAGGATCTGCTGCCCCAGACAGATGCCGAAGATAGGGAGCTTGTCGATGAGATTGCGAGCGGTTTCGATGACGTAGGTGACGGCATCCGGGTCGCCCGGGCCGTTTGACAGCACCACTCCATCCGGCTTCCAGGCCATGATCTCCTCGGCTGGCGTTGAGGCCGGCACCACGAACACATCACAGCCCCGGCGATACAGATGCCGCAGGATGTTCTGCTTGACGCCGCAGTCCACCACCACCACCCGGTAGCTTTCCCAATGGCCGCGAACATCAAATTCATCCTCACTTGAGCGGTCTGGTATCCAACGACGCGGCGGGCGCTCGATATCCAGGGCAAGCTGACCGGGTCGGGCCGGCTCCTGGTCCACGTAGCCCGCCTCCGCCCATTCGCGCGGGCGCTCGGTGGTCACCTCCGCCACCAGGTCTCGTCCCATCAGTCGCGGGGCCGCCTTGGCCTTCTCAATCAGGCTATCGGGGTCAAGGTCAATAGTGGAGATGACGCCGATCTGCGCACCGTATGTCCGCAGGTGCTTGGTCAGCATTCTAGTATCAATGCCCTCGAGGGCCACGATGTTATGCCGGTGCAGGTAGTCGCTGAGGCTCTCGGTGGCACGCCAGTTGCTGGCCTTGGGGCTGCACTCGCGCACCACGAAGCCCTCTACCCACGGCTGCCACGATTCCATATCCTCGGGATTGATGCCATAGTTGCCGATTTCGGTGTAGGTCATCGTCACAATCTGGCCGTGATAGGAGGGGTCTGTGAGCACCTCCTGATAGCCCGTCATTCCGGTGTTGAAGCAGACTTCGCCGGACTTTTCACCGTCCGCCCCGAACGAAATCCCCTCAAACACCAAGCCATCCTCCAGAGCCAACATCGCCGGCCTTCTTGGTTTTGGCATCTGTTCACCTCGTTGCTGCTAGCTCCTCAGAGTAGTTCTCCCTCGCGCACCACGAACCTGCCTCCCACGATTGTCCCCCAGACCCGGCCCTTAAGAGCACGGCCTACAAAGGGCGTATTCTTCCCCTTTGACTGGAATGCCTCTGGCTCGACGGCCCACTCTGTGTCCGGGTCTATGATCGTAATGTCGGCCGGGCTGCCTGGTGCAAGAGTCCCGCTCTCGATGCCGAGGATGCGAGCCGGATTGCAAGTCATTGTCGCCAGCAGTTCCGGCAGACTCATCACGCCGCTGTGCACAAGCTCCGCGAGTGCCACTCCCAGGCACGTCTCCAGCCCGACGATACCGAACGGCGCATCCGCTAAACCCAGCGCCTTTTCTTCAGGGCTGTGGGGCGCATGGTCGGTGGCGAGCACCTGTATGGTGCCATCGGCCACGGCGCGCTTGATGGCTGCCACATCTGCCTCCTCGCGCAGTGGCGGGTTCATCTTGGCGTTGCTGCCGTGCTCACGGACTGCCTCGGCAGTGAGGGCGAAGTAGTGTGGCGCGGTCTCCAGGCTGAGATGTTGGATATGGTCAGGGCTATCCAGCAGGAACTCCAGACTGCGGAGGGTGTAGTCGCTGCTGACGTGAGCGAGGTGCAGCTTGAAGCTATCAGCGACGCCGGCCTGAGTTGCAGCCCGGTTCCAGTCGAGCATCGCAATCTGCTCCGAGGCCGCATTCTGCCCCGGCACACCCAGTTCACGGCTCACAGACCCCTTGTTCATCACACCATCGACGGAGTAGTTGTTGTCCTCGCAGTGGGCAATGAACAGGGCCCCTGTGGCCGCAGCCTGGCTTGCTGTGGCGCATTTCAAACGGAAATCCTGAATGGGGAAGGCATCATCGGTGATGGCGACACATCCTGCCTGCAGCAGCGCCTGGAAGTCGGTCAGTCTATCCTTGCCGTGCTCCAGCGTCGCTGCGCCGATGGGCAGCACGCGGCATACGGCATCGCCCTTGATCCTGTTCAGCAGGTCCGCGACCCGCTCCGGTCGGTCAATCGGCGGGTCAGTGTTGGGCATAGAGCAGACGGTGGTGAAGCCGCCGGCCACAGCAGCACGTGTGCCGGTGGCGATGGTCTCCTTGTGCTCAAAACCGGGTTCGCGGAGATGGACGTGCATATCAATGAGACCAGGCGTCACGACGAGCCCGCCCACATCCATAATCCTTCCCTCGGGCTTTCGGTCCTCGGCCAGCCACTTGATGCAGCCGGCCTGAACGCACAGATCAGCCTGTGCATCCCAGCCCACGGCGGGGTCAATAACACGCGCCCCTCGAAGAGTGAACAGTTCTGAGCCATTTCTTGGCTTCATAGCATTGTCTTACAAAAGAGCCTTCCCCAGGGGAAGGAGAAGGCTCCTATGCTTCGCAAGTGGGCGGCAGCAGATCACTCAACTATCACTTGCACCTGATCGGCCTTCGCTTCCTTGAGGCCCTCGGGGTCTGTCACCTGCAGCGTGACTAGATAGTAGCCTGGCTCCTCGAAGGTCACGGCGACCTGCTGACCCAGGGCATCCTCAGCCATAGAAGTATCCCAACTCCAGATATAGCGGGCTGCGACGCCCTCCTGCTGGGCGGCAGCGGTGAAGCTGATCTCTTCACCCGCCTTGGCTGTGCGCCGCGCCGCGCCCTGGATTTCAGCCACGAGGGGCTGGTCCTCCTGCACCAGTCTCAGGCGCCCCACATAAAACTTGCCCTTGGTGTCGCCGGTCACGACGGCACGCAGCAGCTTGGCTCCACTCAGATCGCCTCCGGCTTTGAAGTCGTCCAGCGTCACAGCGATGCGGGTCCAGCCCTCGGTCTGAGAGATCGCCGGCGTCAACGGCAGCGCCCCTGAGTCCATAGCACCCTTCTCGGTTACCAGTACCACGCGAATGTTTTCAAGAGCCTTGGGTGGAACCTGCGTTGTTGGCTGCAGGCCTGGTCCCATTCCAGGTCCCATACCCGGCATCCCCGGTCCGCCAGGTCCCACGCCAGGCATACCGGGGCCTCCTGGCCCCATTCCGGGCATCCCGGGTCCACCTGGGCCCCAGCCGGGCGCACCGGGTCCCATACCCGGCATCCCGGGACCACCGGGCATCCCCGGTCCGGCAGGGCCCGGACCACCAGGGCCGCCGGGCATCATTCCTGGAGCAGGAGCACCAGGGCCACCGGGGCCGCCGGGAGCACCGGGCGGCACGCCAGGAACCATGCCGCCAGGGCCTCCTGGTCCACCGGGCATCATCCCCGGTCCACCGGGCCCGGGGCCGCCTGGGCCACCCGGCCACATCCCCGGTCCGCCAGGGCCCATACCGGGCTGAAGGCCGGGGGTCATATAGCCCTGTTCGGGTTCGGGGATCTTAACGAAGATGACCAGAGTAGAGCCGGCGTGGTTGCTCCAGAAGGACGAGAAGTCGAGAGGATCGGTCAGGTCAATGCGGCCGCCCTCGTGGTAGCCCTTCGTCTCCACCACCAGCGTCTCGGTGTCAAGGAATTCCTCGGCGTCGGTCTGCTCAATGGTGCCGCTGCCCCAACTGCCCAGCTCTATCCCCTCAGTGTCGCCGGCATAGAAGCTTATAGTGGTATCTGCCGTTGCTGCGCCGACACACAGTACCAGAACTACTCCTACGCCCCACAGGTATCTTGACATAATCCGTCGTCCCACCTTTCGCACTCCGCTCGGTCGGATTGCGGACATAGGCCATAACTCCGCTGCTAGTACAGACGTTGCTGCAACACTACAAGGTTCGTTAGCCATCCACATTATCCCTCTGGACAAGGCGGCTGTCAAGGTCTGAACTGCCAGCCAAGCGGTTTATTATGTTCTGGACCGTGATGGCGTGGATGCCGTGCCGCCGGCAGAACTCCAGCACTTGAGTGCGGCTCGCCATATGCCCGTCCGGGGCCATCATCTCACAGATAAGCGCAGCCGGGGGCAGGCTGGCCGCCTGGCCGCACCCGACCATATCCACAATTAATTCCTCAGGCAGGCACAACTTCTCCACAGCGTTATCCACACAGAGCCCTGCTGGCACACCCCTGCGCCCGGTCAGGTGTTAGAGGATCTCCCAGGCCTGAAAGTGTGGGTTCATCAGCAGCCCCTGCTCACGGGAGTGGGTGACCACTATCTCCTCGGCCAGGCGCTTGGCCTGGTCAGCACTCTGGCAGTCCAGCTTCAGGGTCCACAGAATGCCTTTGTTAACGGCGGCCACCGCGTCGCCATACCCCAGCCTTCCCTGCAGGGCATCCACCATACCCGGCGCTGAAGCGCCCTCGGCATCGGTTATCAGCACCTCGGCAGCCCACAGCCCGTCCTCCTGACGCGGATTCGCATCCTGCCCCGGAATACGTACCTGATAGGCGTGCTTGTTGGGGTTGACGAACAAGTTGGTGTGCTCAGCAAGCTCCGTCGCCAACTCCAAGGCTCCAGCCTCATCGTCTACGTTGAGGGTCAGGCGATAGTAATCAGTGCGCGTCAGCGCCTTGAGCGTCTCGGCGTAGCCCATCCGTCTGCGTAGCGTGCCGCCAGCAGTTAAGGCAGTAACATCAGGGGTTTTCAAGGTGACCAACAGTTCAACTGTCTGCATTTGCGTTGCTCCACTTCAATAACCTGGTTTATGCAGGTATCGTGGCCAGCAGCATCTCCCGCAATGAGGCGAACACTAGCCGACCTGGCCCGGCAGCAGCCATCGCCTCAGCGTCGCCCCAGGCAGCTTGCTTGATGTCAGCCCACTTGCCGCCGAGTTCGCCCGGAAGCTGCCTGACAAAGCTGGTCCGCTCAGGGTGGGGCATCATCGCCATCACATTGCCCTCCGGATTGCATAGCCCAGCGATATTGGCTAGTGCGCCATTGGGATTGATCTCCGGCCCCTCGGCTACAGTGCCCTCGGCGTCACAGTACTGGAAGACTACCTGGTCGTTCTCAAACAGTCGCTCGATGAGGCCCTGGGTCTGAGTGGTGAAGCGTCCCTCCCCGTGTGCGATGGGAACTGGCCAGACGAATTCGGGTTCCATCTGGCCAGTGAACTGACAGCGCGCGGGCGAGCAAGCCAGCTTCAGATAGACCCATCGGCAGCAGAAGATGTCTATGCGGCCGGCCGGGTCGAGGTAATTGGGTGCCAGAGCCATCTCTATCTCGCCCGGATTGAGGCCAGGAATCAGGCCTGTCTCCACCAGCACCTGGGCGCCGTTGCAGATACCCAGGACTGGCTTGCCGGTCTCAGTGGCCTGCTCAAAGAGGGTCTTGCAGATGGGCTCTTTGGCAGCGATGGCTCCGGAGCGCACACGGTCCTGGTAGGAGAACCCGCCGCCGATGATGTAGCCAGCATACTCGGCCAGTTCAGCGGGCTCGCGGTTCCAACGGAACACATCGCAGGTCATCCCGGCGGCCTCGGCTGCGCGCTTGGATTCCCACTCGCAGTTAGAGCCGGGGAATTGGATCAAAGCAATCCTTGGCATATCGGTCATCTGGTCATCTCCTGCTCTGCTTCACAGTCAATACCCTATTCCACAGGCAGCGCGGAATTCCTTCACGCCGGCTTGTCCAGTATAGTAAAGCTGCAATCAATCCACTTCCACATAGGGAGACCAAGTCAGATTTCCTTCAAAAGGGTCTTGACAAGCAAACGAGTTTGTGCTATAAACCAGTTTGGACGGAGTAGAAAGCTGGCAGTTAGCCCGGTTCGGAAAGGGATGAGGACAATGTCCGGAAGTGACCATCATCAAGAGCCTCGCCACGACCTGCGACAGATTCCCA
>JALGTI010000260.1 GCA_029821455.1 Candidatus Zipacnadia bacterium
TGGCCTGCGCCCTCTCAAGCTGACCTACGCTGTCAGCACGCTATTCGGGCCAGCGGTAGTGCTACGAGCCATGCAGCGCCTCCGCCTCCGACCAGGCCCGCCCGAGACGGGCCTGATAATCCTTCCAGCGTGGCTAAACCGGCTTTTCGTGGCGCTCTTGAATATGGAAACCTGCCTGATAGTCCGCTGGGGTCTACCGGTCGGCCTTTCTTTGGTTTGTGTGGCAGAACCTGAAGGCGATGTCGCGTAAAGCCGGGGCGTCACAAAGGGACTTGGCTGGCGACGACGAAGAGTTTGCTCACCTCGGCGGCAAACAGAAAGGACCTGCGCGTGATGAGGCTCGGTTTTGCGGTCACTCGCGGTGTCGAAGGTCTAGAGGAAACGCCTCTGGCAGAGCTGCGCGAACTGGGTTTCCGCTCAGTGTTCGTGGGCTGCTACGAGGATGAGATGCGCTGGCATGTCGAGCGCGTGGCAGCCTTTGCCCGTACTGCGCGCGCTCATTCCCTGGCCCTCTACATCGTGCCCTGGGGATACGGCCGGGTCATTGATCCGGATCCGGCGATAACAAGCCTCTACGTCCACACGCACCCCCAGACACTGGGATCCGGCGATAACAAGCCTCTACGTCCACACGCACCCCCAGACACTGCAGATTGACAGCCGTGGCCGCCGCTGTCGCAAGGCCTGTCCCAACGACCCTCATTTCCTGGAGTGGTTTGCCTCCAGCATCCGGACCCTCGCCTGGCTGGTTGATTGCCAGGGCTTCTTGTGGGATGAACCTTCAATGCACTATTCCCGAGGTGACTGGGGCTGCCGCTGTCCGTATTGCCAGCGCCTGTTCAGAGCCGCCTATGCTCAGGATCTGCCCAAGACCCTCACTGACGAGGTGGTAGCTTTTAGGCAGAATACCATTTCGATGTTCTTACTGGCTGCCGCCGCCGCCATTCAGAGCGTGGATCAGCACCTGCGCTCGCTGGTAATGCCCACCCCGCTAAGTGCACAGGGCCAACTCCATACCGGGGCTGATAACTGGCCCAAGGTGGCGGCTGGCTCGGGGGTAGATGGTCTCTCTGTATTGCTCCCCTGGCATGGCACTGACACCGAGATGGAGGTGGCCATCACCGAGGCTTGCGGCGAGGCCAACAGGGCCTGCGCCCCACACGGCAAGGAGGCTATCCTGTGGCTAACTGCGGCGCCGCGAGATGGCTACCAGACCATCGAGACTCTGCGGTCAGCGGCCAGGGCCGGTGTCTCAGAGCTTGTGATCGCTGACTATGACCTGGCGCTTCAGAAGGTTGCCGACGCCAATCTCATTCGCGAGTTCCGTCGTGTGGCTCGCCGGTTCGCTGAGGAGGCGCCGGGGCCGCACTCTTGACACCACTGCTCAATCTGCCTACACTTTCCGTACGCAGTCACATAGACGTCACTGCAAAGCTACGAAAAGTCAGCCACCCCACCGGGGAGCTAGCATGCTCAGGATAGCACAACCACCTCGGACCAGACCAGCATCTAGCACCGCTGCCGCTGGATTGGCTATCGCCTTGAGCGTCATCGTGCTTGCCGTGCAGCCCATCTCCATATCTGCCCAAACCGAGCAGCCTTATCGCATCTGCGCTGGCGACGTGCTGCGCGTCGAGATCTTCGCCCTCGAGGAAGCCTCTGGCGAGTACCGCGTCGGTCCCGGCGGCACTATCACAATGCCCCTGCTGGGTCAGATCAGCCTGGCGGGGATGACAATAGAGCAGGCCACCGAGGACGTACGTGAGCGCCTGGGGGAACTGGTGCGTCAGCCGTACGTGGTCCTGGGCATTGAGGAGACCAAGTCCACGCGTGAGGTATCAGTGTACGGGTATGTGGAGCAGCAGGGCAGCATCATCCTCCCGTTTGGCGCTCACCTCACCCATGCCTTGGCTGCGGCTGGCACGACCGACCTCTCAGACCTGCGTAGGGTGCGTTTGACGCGAGGCGGGGAGGCTCCGCAGATAGTTGACCTCAGCGGCATCAGAACCGCTGAGCCGATTGAGAATAACCCCCTGCTGGCCAGCGGCGACGAAGTCTATGTGCCAAAGGTGGAGGAAGAGGTCGTCCTGTTGGGGGAGGTCGAAGCGCCGGCCACCTTCTCCATACCAGTCGGCGCTGATCTGACGCTCCTTAAGCTTCTGGGCAAGGTGGGCCAGGCCCTGACCGCTAAAGCCGACCGCTCCCAGGCCATTATGCTCAAGCCGGGCCAGCCGGCTACGTTTATAGACCTTCATGCCCTCCTGATCGAAGGCGACCTGAGCAAGGATATTCGCCTGACCGGCGGCGAGGTCATCGTCATCAAAGAGGCACGGAAAGTCTCGGTGGTGGGCGAGGTCAACACGCCAACGACCTTCCACACCTCCCGACCCATCACGGTCCTGGAGGCCTTAGCTGCTGCCGGTGGGTTCACTGAGAACGCAGACCTCAGGGCTGCCCAGATCGTCTCTGCAGACGGCACTTCCCGCTCCGTTGACATCGAGGCGCTCTGGACAACGGGAGCACTTCCCGTTGATGTGGAAATCCGGCCCGGTGATGTGCTGATGCTGCCAGAGGCCGAGCCGGAGCATGTCCTCGTCCTCGGCGCTGTGGAAAAACCGGCCGTCCTTGATATCCGCAAGCAAAAGCATCCTCACCTGTTGGCGGCGCTCACCCTCGCAGCACCGACGCCTGCAGGCAACCTCGAGCGCGTCAGCGTCTATCGAGGCGACCAGTGCATGGTCGTTGACGCCCGTGGCATCATCGAGCAGGGCATCCTGGCTGACAACATAGAGTTGCAAGCCGATGACGTGGTTTACGTGCCCGAAATTGATGCTGTCTATGTCCTCGGCGGTGTGCAAACACCTGGCAAGGTATATCTCAGGCCCGACATGGTCCTCCTGGACGCCCTGGTCGCTGCAGGCGGCACTGTGCCGAGGGCTCACCTGGCCGGTGTTGTCGTCAGCCGAGCACGCCCGGACGGCATCGCTGAGCATGTCCGCGTGGATATGTCTGTCATCAAGCGGGGTGGCATGCCGGAACCATTCCAGCTCAAGGGCGGCGACATCATCTACGTTCCCTACACCGCAAAACCAGGTAAAACGATCTGGACCCTCCTGCGCGAGAACCTGTGGCTCGTCAGCACTATCATCAGTCTCACGCGCTGAGTTCGGCTTCCCCCCCGTGGCCGGCTGCTCCTGCAACCGTATCAGACTAACACCAGGTGGGAGAGCACCATGACAGATTTTGACCCCACGGACTTCGCTGAACAAACGCTGGACTCACAGATCGTCTTTGCAGGCAAGCTGCTGAAACTGCGCGTGGATTCAGTGCGCCTGCCAGACGGGGGCACGAGCACCCGCGAAATCATCGAGCATCCCGGCGCCGTGGCGGCCGTCCCGTTGACCGATGATGACCACGTTCACCTGGTGCGTCAGTGGCGGCATCCGATTCAGCAGGTAACCCTTGAGATACCGGCCGGCACTCTCGACGCCGGTGAGGATGCGCAGGGCTGCATTGACCGCGAGTTGGCCGAGGAGATCGGCATGCACGCTGACCGCCTTGAGCACCTCTTGGACACCTTCGTCAGCCAGGGCTATTCTGACGAGGTGATCCGCCTGTATCTGGCTACGGGGCTGCGCCCCGCCGAGCGGTCCCCTGACAAGGACGAGAAGCTTGAAGTGGTGAAACTACCCTTTGACGTGGCGGTGCGGATGTGTTTGTCTGGCGACATCCAGGATGCCAAGAGCGTCATCGCCCTGCTGATGGCGCATCTGAGGCGCCTGGGATCGGGGGTGCAGGGCTATGCTTCATCTAGACAGCTCGATAACCAACAACCTCGACGCGGCGCTGAGTCGTGAGTGGCTGGAGACCAACGGCCTTGGCGGCTATGCTGCCAGCACCATAACAGGTGCCAACACACGTCGCTATCATGCCCTCCTGGTCGCTGCGATACATCCCCCCGTTGACCGCCGGGTACTCCTGAGCAAGTTCGACGAGGTGCTTTCCTCGCCGGGCGAAGAGCATGCGCTAGGCTGTAACATCTACAGCGGAGCGATTCATCCAGCCGGCTACAACTTCCTGGAGGCATTCCGCCTCGACCCCTGGCCCATCTTCACCTATCGCGTCGGCCCATACCTGCTTGAAAAGCAAGTCCTGATGCGCCATGGTCACAACACCACCCTGGTCAGCTACTGTCTTCTGGAGGCGCCAGGCCCCTGCATCCTGCGCGCCCGCGTGCTGGTGGCCAGCCGCAATCACCACCACCTGCAGGCTGCCCGCGCCGACTTCGACACCCGCCTGCAGATAGATGGCTATCGGCTCACTCTACAGCCACACGAGGAGTTGTCGCGGGTGTATCTTTACTACCCCGACGCCGAGTTCTGGCCCGATGGGATGTGGCATTACGCCTTCAGCTATCCCCGCGAGCGTGAACGTGGCTTGGACTCCACCGAGGACCTCTACTCCCCCGGTGAACTCTCCTGGTCACTGACACCTGGCCAGCACGTATGGGCCGTGGTGTCTACCGAAGAGATGGACGCAGTCCATCCTGACGCCTGGGCCGAGGCTGAACGCCGGCGACGCGAACAAGTCGTTGCCGACGTGCCGGCTGATGATGACACTCGCAGGCAGCTATGCTGGGCCGCCGACCAGTTCATCATCAGCCGCGCACCGGAGGGCAGATCAATCATTGCAGGCTACCCCTGGTTCACTGACTGGGGCCGGGACACAATGATCGCCCTGCCGGGTCTGGTCCTAGCAACCGGGCACTACGAAGATGCCAGGCGCATCCTTCTAACCTTTGCCTCCCAAATGGACCAGGGGCTCATACCCAACAACTTTGGCGACGAGACCGGCCAGCCCTCCTACAA
>JALGTI010000261.1 GCA_029821455.1 Candidatus Zipacnadia bacterium
TCGTAAACGTCGTCCATCTGCTCCTCGGCCACCTCGTAGCCGAGTTCCTCCAGCCGTGCCCGCAGGCCGTGGCGACCCGAACGCGGCCCCAAAGTCAGCACGCTCTCCTCCAGGCCCACATCCTCGGGCTGCATTATCTCGTAGGTCTCGCGGTCCTTGGTCATACCGTGCTGGTGGATGCCGGCCTCGTGAGCGAAGGCATTGGCCCCGACGATTGCCTTGTTGGGCTGGACGACGAAGCCGGTCAGGTTGGAGACCATCCGCGAGGCGCGCATTATCTGCCTGGTGTCAATCCGCGTCTCGCAGTCCAGTTCAGCCCGGCGCGTCTTGATGGCCATCACGATCTCTTCCAGCGAGGCATTGCCCGCACGCTCGCCCATCCCGTTGATGGTGCATTCCACCTGGCCGGCGCCGGCCTTGACCGCGGCCAGCGAGTTGGCCACCGACATCCCCAGGTCATCGTGACAGTGCACCGAGATGACCGCATCGTTGATGTTGGGCACCTGCTCGAACAGATAGCTGATCGTCGCCTCCATCTCCCACGGCGTGGTATAGCCCACAGTGTCAGGGATGTTGATGGTGGTCGCGCCTGCCTCGATAGTCGCCGCCACCACATCTCGGAGGTACTCACGGTCGGTGCGCGTGGCGTCCTCGGGTGAGAACTCGACATCCTCGCAGAGGCTCTTGGCCAGCTTGACGGCCTCGACCGCCATCTGGAGCACCTCATCGCGCGTCTTGCCCAGCTTCCTTTCGATGTGAACATCCGAGGTGCCGATGAAGGTATGGATACGATGCCTGGGGGCCCCCTTGATGGCCTCGTAACAGCGCTCGATATCCTCGTCCATTGCGCGCGCGAGGCCACAGATGACTGGTCCGCGCACCTGCTCAGCGATGCGGCGCACCGACTCGAAATCCTCCGGCGAGGAAATCGGGAAGCCAGCCTCCATGATGTCTACATTCAGCTTCGCCAACTGATGAGCGATGGTCAGCTTCTCGCCCATAGTCAGCGCCGCGCCGGGGGACTGCTCACCGTCTCTCAGCGTGGTGTCAAATATGCGGATGTGTCGTGGCATTGTTATCATCTCCTACTGTGTCTCGCCACAGACCAGAGGTGGCCTGTGTGCGTGCTATCGTGCTGACAGTGCGCCCCCTTGCGGGGGCCGGGCAGGATGAGCTGTTGGCACATAGGACCACCTCCTTTGTCGCTAATGCAAAAACAAAACGCCTTTCGTCCCTGGGAAGAGACGAAAGGCCCGGTAAGAGTCTTCCGTGGTACCACTCTTCTTGGCTGCCGTTGGCAGCCCACTCTGTCCGGCACAGAAGCGGTCAATCGCTTCGATGCCGCTCCCTTTCTAACGGCAGGGACTCCGGCGTAACCTACTGAGGAGATTCGCTGAGGCCATCGGCCTGAATCACCCGTTCAGCCCGCGACTCGGGGGCGAGATTCAGCGCACTTCGGATAGCCGCCTTCCAGCCGGGGGCGGCCTCTCTGTCATCCTCCCCGCGCCTACTACTCCCCGTCACTGTCTTTAGCTCTGTGATTTGCCCTACAGTATACCCACTGGCCCATAATTGTCAAGCCTGGGTTGTTACCTCACCCCCTGGCCCCCTCTCCTGACAGGAGGGGGAATCTCGCTCAGGAAGAACGGAGGGGAGGCGTTGGGTAAGCGACATGGTGGCCCTATCCATGCGAACCTACCCCCTATCCCCCTCTCTGCTCGTCCTGAGCGTGCCGAAGGGAAGGGAGGGGGAATCTGCGTGGTCGTGTGCGGAGTAGGGGCGTGATTGACCACGCCCTCCTCTGTGCCTCGCATAGGGCGCGATGCATCGCGCCCCTACAGAGGAGCACAGAATCCATTACTGAATAGGGCCGACTTCGTACTGCCCTTTCCCTTCAGGGAAGGGGGCCGGGGGTTAGGTCAACCAGGGGGGCAAAAAATTCCCTTGTTATAGGTGTCGAAAATGACTATAATGCAGGTAATCGGAGGTCAGTGGATGCGAGTCATTACTACTATCGTGCTGTTGGCGGTCTGCGGCATCGCCGTTGGACAGGCCGATGCCCCCAGGGATAAGCCGGTAAAGGTGTTTGTGGATGACAAGGCGAAGAGCTTCAAGCCGGCGGCCGTGCATCGCCAGGGGAAGACCTACGCGCCTCTGCGCGCCATCGGTGAGGCGCTGGGCGCGGACGTGAAGTGGCTGGAAAAGTCGCAGCGGGCCGTGGTCTGCATCGCTGATCGCTGCACGGCGATTGGCAAGTCCGAGGGCATCATTGTCCAGGACCGCCTTCTGATTCCCCTGCGGCTGCTGAGCGAGGCGCTGGGCTGCAAGGTGGCGTGGGACGCGGCAGCGCAGGCTGTGCGTATCACCAGGCCACCCACCCCCGTTCCCTTTCCCTAAGGGGAGGGGGAACGGGACCCGTACGTAGCGCAGGCATCCTGCCTGCGGTCCTTGGAGGGGCTGGATGCGAAGAGGAGGGGGAACAGGGGTGGGTGACTTTCTCCGGGCTGGAAGCCCGTGGCACCGGTAAGGAGGACAACTGCTGCCGGGAGCGAAAAAAATCTGCAGAAAATCTGTGAGAAAAGAAGGAGGCGTTGACAAAGCGCGCGAAATGGTATAGAAGTCAGTCCAGTTGTGGGCTTGCTGAGGCCCACCAAATCTTACAAAAGGAGGTGAGAGCAATGCGTAAAGGATTCACCTTGATTGAACTGCTGGTGGTGATCGCGATTATCGCGATCCTGGCCGCCATCCTGTTCCCGGTGTTTGCGCGGGCGCGGGAGAAGGCGAGGCAGACAAGCTGTCTTTCGAATGTCAAAGAGATCACCCTGGCTTTTGTGATGTACGACACGGACTACAATGAAAAAGGCCTGTCGGGGATAACCTGCGGACCGACCAATGGGGCGGAGTGCTGCACGCGTTGTTGGATATTGAACCTCCACCCGTACATCATGAATTGGCAACTCTGGGAGTGCCCCAGCCACTCACACCAGGTCCCAGCCGGCGGCTGGGACATGACAGATTCCGGTGTGCCGAGCGCCACAGATTACGTGCTGAGCATCGGCGTCCCTCTGGTGTTCATGGCCAGCTACAGCATCAATATGCAATGCAACTACGGCTCGGTGCCAAAGTGGGTGGACCCGGCGCACACAGTCTTCATCGCAGACTCCTCCTACCACACGATTATCTCTTGCTCCGACCCGGGCACTCCGTGGCCGGCTTATAGTGGCTACGTATATGGCATCCATAACGGCGGAGCGAACTTTGGCTTCCTCGACGGGCACGCGAAGTGGAGCAGGTTGGAGAACATAGTGCCGGATAGAAGTTACTGGGCACAGTAGCCAGGAGATCATCTGTAGGGCCTCACCCCCCGCCCCCTCTCCTTCCAGGAGAGGGGGAGTCTTTGCGCCGGGCCGAGGCGTGGCCTACCGAGCGGCCGACCTACCCCCTAGCCCCCTCCCTGCTCGCCCTGAGCCTGCCGAAGGGAAGGGAGGGGGGAACAGGGGTGGGTGACTTTCTCCGGGCTGGAAGCCCGTGCCACCAGTGAGCAGGACACCTGCTGCCGGCAGCGAAAAAAATCTGCAGAAAATCTGTGAGAAAAGAAGGAGGTGTTGACAAAGCGCGCGAAATGGTGTAGAAGTCAGTCCAGTTGTGGGCTTGCTGAGGCCCATTTCAAATCTCACAAAAGGAGATGTGACAAATGCGCAAAGGATTCACGTTGATCGAATTGCTGGTGGTGATCGCGATTATCGCGATCCTGGCCGCCATCCTGTTCCCGGTGTTTGCGCGGGCGCGGGAGAAGGCGAGGCAGACAAGCTGTCTGTCGAATATCAAACAGATCACGCTGGCGAGCCTAATGTACGCCCAAGACTATGATGAGAAGATGGCGGGTGGCTGCGGGCCACGGATTAGCTGGGCCTATCGTGGTAACTGTGGACACATGCAGATCTTCAGGTATACCAATAACGTGCAGCTCTTCGAATGCCCGACCGCGTCCTATTTGTTCCCCGGCAGTATCATATCCGATCTTTATGTGGACCAGTTCCCGTGGGGGCCAGTTCAGATTCCGAACAGCTACGCGCCAAACTGTTTGGTGCGGGGGATTAGTATGGGCAGTATTCGGAGGCCGGCGGAGATAATTTACTGGGCGGAGGACCCTGGCTTCGGCTACCTTACCCCCAGCGGCACCACGACGACAACATACTACACGTATAACGACAGCAGCTATCCCACTTCACCCCACAACGGCGGCGCCAATATTGGCTTCTGTGATGGGCACGCGAAGTGGATGCACCGGCAGGCGTTTGACAACGACGCGGTGATAGACCAGCTCTGGGC
>JALGTI010000262.1 GCA_029821455.1 Candidatus Zipacnadia bacterium
GTCGCCCCCCACGCGGGGGCGTGGATTGAAACTCGTCCAATGACAGATGAAGGCACGAAGAAAGCACATCGCCTCCCACGCGATTTCGTCCGCGCAGGTATGTCACTAGACTTGAGATGCGAAGGAACTTAATGCCAATTCAGCGAATACTCCAAGCAGCAACCACCCATATTCCGGGTTCGTGATGAAGCGAGGATGTGTCCCGATGCGTGTTCGGAGTGTGTGCACTATGCTAATATACGCGTTGCCGCTGCTGTCAGTATGCCCCGCTTTTGCCGCTGCCGTGACCGCAGATGGCCTGACCCTTGAACTGGACGCCGGCGTCAATGTGACCCGCCTAGCCGTTGGTGGAACTGAACTAAATGTGGTGCCAGAGCCTCTGGTGACGCTATGCGATGTGGAGCAGGGGCAATTCATTGCTCCTGCCGTCACGGGCGGCAGCCTTGATCAGGGCTTGGTCCTGGACTTCGCAGAGGCAAATGCGACAGCACGGTTGACAGTCAAAGCAGATGATCTGGCCTTGCGGTTCTCGTGCAACCTCAAGGGTGCAGACCTACCTGCGCGGGGGATGCTGCTGCGCTTTGCCTTGCCCTTCGATGCGATGGGCTGGGCCTGGCATAACGATATGCAGACTTCGGTGTCCATCAGCGAAGCGAAAACCTACGAGAATGTGCGGGCCCTACGTGCCTATGCTGACCTGCCCGAATGGACTGATCAGCCGGCCCTGCGGATGGGCTACTCCAACCGCAACTTCTGCACGGTGCTGACCGGGCCGATTGGGCTGTGTCTCGCCGTTCCGATTGACCGGCCCTGCATCTTCCGCAGCGCCTATGACGCCGCCGCCAAGCGCCTGGAGATTGTGTATGACTTTGCGCTCTCGCCCGATACCCGCAGGCCAAATGAAGTGAATTTCGCCTTCGATCTGTATCCATGCGACCCCAACTGGGGCTTCCGCAGCGCCCTGGAACGTTACTACCAGATATACCCGGAGATGTTCACCAACTACGTCTCAGAACCTGGCCAGTGGATGGCATTTGGGTGGCTCCGTGATACTGACAACGTCAACGAGTTCTACTTCCGACTGCACGAGGGGCCAAGAGAGATTGAATACGACGACAAGCTAGATGTGCTGGCCGTGAGCTACTTTACCCACGCCGGTATGGGTGCGAATATTCCGGACTACGATCCGGAGGCCGACCCACTGCCGGCCCACGAGGTGCAGGTGGAGGCGATGGAGGCGGCGTTCAAGCGGAGCTTCTACAAGGATGGGATGTTCGCCGCCACCGGGTTGCACCGGGCGGATGGGAAGCTGGATGTGCGGAAGTGGCGGGTCTATTCGCACCTGATCGCGCAGTTCAATCCAGACCCTGAGTTGCCGGTTGGGGAAGTGTATATGCAGCGGGCCAAAGCAGTGGCGGAGAAATACCGGCAAAACCCCGGTGTGGGACTGGATGGCTACTACTACGACGGACTGACCTCGGGCATAAGCTACCGCACCGACCATTTCAAGACCGCAGACTCCCCGTGCCTGTGGGACCCGGTGGCCAAGCAGCCATTCCTGAACAACTTCTTCTCGGCGTGCGAGTTTGCCAGGGGCATTGCGGAGACATTACGGCCCGCGGGCATGGTCACTATGATGAACGGCGCTTTGGGGGCCAGCTTCTATGTTGCTCCGTGGCTGGACTTCTTCGGCGCCGAGACCGGTCTGCGCATTCCCCGCGAGGCGTTCAACTACATCCGCACCATCACCTATCAAAAACCTTTCTGCACACTGCTGAAGGGCAACTACGAGCAGGGCATCGGGCGGGCACAGATGGAACTGTATATGAAGCGCTGCCTGGCCTACGGCGTGATGCCCGGCTTTTTCGACTGGCCGCCCAGCGGGCTGGGGCCAGGGGGCAAGTACTGGTACCACCCCCGCTACTATGAGCGCGACCGTGACCTGTTCCGCAAGTACCAGCCCTTGTGCCGCGCCCTGGCTATGGCCGGCTGGGAGCCGGTCACCTATGCCCGTAGTTCCTCCCCCGACGTATTCGTGGAACGCTACGGCCCCGCGCCCGACGATGTTCTGTGGCTAACGCTACTCAATGAAGATAGCAAGCCGCACGCAACCACCCTGACCGTGGACACAAATGCCCTGGCGCTGGAGGCGGCTGCTTTCAAGGCCGTAGATGTGCTGACCGGCATGCCAGTTGAGCTGAACAATGAGGGCGGGATGCTTACCGCGCATCTTGAGATGCCCAGCGATGGGGTGATGGCGATCCAGTTGGCCGAGCCTACGGCAGCAGCACGCTGGCGTGTGCACCAGAGCCTCGAAACGCTCGACCGTGGCGTCCTGATGAGAAAGGTGGACGAGGCCAAGCCGCCGATTCTGGTGCACTGGTTCCCCCGCGAAGAGATCTACTCGCGACAGATTGACGGCAGTGAGGTGAGCCTGGTACTGACGGGCGATGGCGAGCACGAACAGCGTGCTGAGCAGTGGGCGATGCTCTTCCAATCCAAGCCGCAGGAGGTCACGCTGCGGGTCCGGGGCAGCGGCGAGGAGCTGGCCGGAGATGAGGGCACCATCGGCGTGCGCTGCACGCTTGCCTGGGTAACGGCGTCATACACCCATTACGAGAACCTCTTCTTCGACTTGCCCGAAGGGACCTGGGACTGGCAGGACTTCGAGTTCACCATCAATTCCGAACACCCGTTGCGTGCGATTCAAATCGCACCCCTGGTGGCAAAGGGCGCCACGGGCACGCTGCGGCTAGCCAGGCTGTCGCTGTCAGATGCCAGACGGGACGAGTATGTCATTGATCGGGAGTTCACTGAATGGTACGAGCCGGTGCCGCACCACATGCGCGACCAGCTCAACGAGGACTGCGCAGAGCTACGCGGGCTGCTTGAAACGGCTCAGGAGGCCGTCAGCGACCTATCAGCCGACGCTACCCAGGAGCACATTTTTAATGTATTTGATAAATGCACTGAACTGCGCGGGTTCATCGCACAGGAAGGCGCCGAGAATGGCTGCCGGCGGATTCTGCGCGACCTGGAGACCATCGAGGCGCACCTGGGGATGGTTGCCCTGGGCGTCTTTGACATCGAACCACCCGCCATCACGGGCCCACATCAGGCAGTCCCCGGCGAGACAGTGAAGCTATCGTTTCCACCGCCCAGATTGCGCGACGTGCGCACCAGGACGGAACTGCGCTGCGATGATGCGACTGTAACACCAACACCCAACGGCGGTGCGGTCAAGGTGCCCAGTGACACGCCAATCGGCACCGCTCTGGACATCACCGGCCTGCTGGCTCTGGGGCCACCGGGCCGGCAGGTAGTGCTGAAGGCCTCCCACACAATTGATGTTGTTGCGCCCATTGAAATAGAGCTTCAGAGCCAGGGAATGGATATGCAGGCGGGAAGCTGCCGGGTCCGTATCAGTCTGCGGAACAATCGCGCGCGGCCCCTCACCGCCCGCCTGGACTTCGAGACGCCTACAGGCTGGCAGATTCAAGCCCCCGAGAGCCTCCGCATAGCAGCCCATTCCCAGGCCTCGGCTGAGGCTGAGGCTTCGGCTGTAAGCAGCCGACATTCCGCGTGGGCGCAGATAGTCCTGCTATACATACCCCCGGAGGCGAGCTTGCTCAAAAACCCGAGCTTCGAGGACGAGGCCAACGGATGGAGCATCAGGGCCGGGAACTGGGCCATCGAGACCACCGAGGCCCGCGGCGGCAAGGCTTGCCTGCGTGTGGAGAACGCCGGCGTAACCGACAGCGATGTCGTTCAGTCCGTCACGCTCAATCAGCAGTCACCATGTCCATGCGTGCCTCGTCGAAAGCAGTGAATGTGAGCGGCAGCCCCAGCAGTAAGTATTCGCTCTATGTGGACATCTACTACATGGACGGCACACCGCTGTACGGACAGACCTTCAATTTCCAGACCGGCACGACCGACTGGCAGTCGGGAGAACTCAACATCGAGCCACGGAAGCCGATCCGCAATGTCAATGTATACCTGTTGCTGCGGGGTAAGAGCGGTGTGGTGTATTGGGATGATGTCGCCCTGATGGAAGACCCCCGCCACAAGGGCAACCTCGCCACTCAGGCAGCGATCACGGTGGACAGCAGCTACTCCGGCTATGATCCCAGCCCCATCAATGACGGGATCACCCAGATCGAAGGTCTGCACTGGACGCAGGAAGCGTGGGCCTCGGCGGAAAATGATGAAGACCATTTCATTGAATTCGAGTTCGACCGACCGCAGACTCTAGCCAAGGTCATAATCTACTGGTCTCTGGATGCCGGCATTCCAAAGACCTCGCAGCAGGTGGAGTTCCAAATTGCCGAAGATGACGGCTGGAAGACGGTGGCAATAACTGAATCCGAGGGCCGTCTACCCCGGACGGAGCTGCGGTTTGAGCAACCGGTAACCGCTGACCGCTTCCGTATCCTCCAACCGGCGATGCAGGGGCCGCAGGAGCGGCCGGGGCTGATGTGGATTCGGGAAGTTGAGCTTTTCCCGCCCCGGTAAGCGCCGGCATAGAGGTCGAGCTGCCAGCTTTCTAAAAACCCGGCCCTATGAGGCCGCTTTCTGCCTGCAAGGAAAGCGTTACAGGCCCTATGCGGATGCGCAGACGCTTTTTCTCTATGTTGACATCTATTCTCCTGCCGCGTAACATCTCCACAGTTGTGCTGTCCTTGTATTAGGAGGGATTCAGTGATGGAGCAATTGGGCGCTGCCGTTATCGGAATGGGAATGATGGGGGAGCGGCATGCGCGCGTGTGGGATGAGTTGCCCTACACGCGCCTGATTAGCGTGTATGACACCAGGCCCGAGCGAACCGATGAGTATGCGCAGCGATTTGGCTGCCTGGGAGCCGACAGTCTCGAAGCGGCCCTCGCAGCGCCAGGCGTGGACCTGGTGAGCATCTGCACTGACGACCAGACACATCTGGAACCGTGCCTGGCTGCGGCAGCCACCGGCAAGCATATCCTGCTGGAAAAGCCGCTGGCCACCACCCCACAGGAAGCGCGCCAGATAGTGGCTGCCGCCGCGGAGGCGCCCGTCAAGCTGATGGTGGGGCACGTGGTGCGCTTCGGCCCGCGCTACCAGGCCGCCAGGCAAGCCATCGAGGCCGGCGAGGTCGGCGATGTGGTGTACGCCTATGCGCGCAGGTTCAACGTGGCGGCCTCGGGCTGGCGCATCGGCCCCCGTGCTTCGGTAACATTCTTCCTGGGCATCCACGACATTGACATACTCCAGTGGCTGACGGGCAGCAGGATCGTCCGCGTGCATGCCGAAGGCTGCAGCAAGGTGCTGCGCGACATCGGGGTGGACGATACCATTGTGTCAGTGCTCAAGTTCGACAACGGCGCGGCCGGAGTGCTGGAGACGCTATGGGTCGCCCCGGCTGGTGCCGCTAACACGCTGGACGCACGGCTGGATATCGTTGGAACCCAGGGGCGGGTGCAGGTGCGCGTCGGAGGCGAGGAGATGTCGCTGGATACCCATCAGCGCAGCAACCGGGCTGATGTGACCTACGGGATCACCATAAACGACCAGATGTGCAATGCCCTCAGGACCCAGCTTGAGCACTTCGCGCAGTGTGTGCTCAATGATACAAAGCCGCTGGTCAGTAACGAGGACGCGATTGCGGCCGTGGATGTGGCCTGGGCGATTGATGAGAGCCTGAGGAGAGGGGAGACGGTGGAAGTACTATGAATGGAGGGGCTGAATGCGACGCATCCAGCCCGCCGTCTTACTCATGGGCCGGATGGGGCCCCTACCCCATACGGCCCCTCCAGTTATTGCACATTCGGATCCATCCCGAAAGTACCCGCATGCCACTCTGACCACGAATATTGCCAGTCACGCCACGATTCACAAAGTCCACGCCGGACCGGATTCTTCAGAACGTAATCAACCGTAGCGTCAATCTCTGTTTCGCTCCGGGCGTGTCTATCCCAATAGCTGCGCTGCCACATTCCTGGATTATGCAATGCCCTGGCGAATTCACGTTTGGTGTAGCGCAACCACTTTTGTATGTCCCCGTCTTGGTCCATCACCGAAACGACCACATGCACATGGTCCGGCATTATACAATAGGCATGAATTCGGATCTTGTGTCGTCGGGCCATTCGTCCCATCACTTCGATCAACTGCTTGGCAACTGATTTCTGAGTAAGAACCTCGGACCATCTTGAGCAAATGGTTACGAACACTGTCTCCCTCGGCATGCGATATGACATGGCATCAAGGCGATGCGGATGGCGGCGGTCGGGCAATGCGTCAGTATGATTTTGCGATTGCCGGCCCATACGGAATGCTCCTGTCCGCATCTCTTTCGGAGGGGCTGAATGCGAAGCATCCAGCCCGCCGTCTTACTCATGGGCCGGATGGGGCCCCTACCCCATACGGCCCCTCCAGTTATGCTGAATCCTTCGAAAACAAACAGCCGCAGTAGGTCTGCCTGTACAGGCCCATCTGCTTGCTGAGCTGCACGCTGCGCTGGAAGCCCCCCTGTTTCTTGAAATCCTCCGCCAGGAACTGCAGGCCATGGTCGGCAGCGGCCGCCTGTCCGAGTCGGTGGATGCGGGCGGCGTCCTTATGCGGGCTGATGGTCAGGGTGGTCGTGAACTGTGGAAACCCGTGCTCAGCGGCATAGAGCGCCGTACGGACCAGGCGCATTCCGAAGCAAACCACACAGCGTGCGCCGCCTTCAGGCTCAGCCTCAAGGCCGAGGCTTGTGATACGCTCTCGCCACGCTGTATTGTCATAAGGGCCCTCAATGAGCTCCACCCCTGCAGCAGCAGCGACTGTGCGGGCACTCTCCAGGCGCTGCATATACTCCTCGACGGGCTCGATGTTGGGGTTATACCAGGGCGTAATCGAGCGTCAGGCGCTCGATTACGGCTGTTGCGCACGGCCCACAGCACACGTGAAGCAGTAATCTAGGCCGCTCCTGCATCTCCCCTACCCCGCCTCGACATTGCCGCTTGGGTCAATACACGCCACGTTGTCCATATCCTGATATGCCACAGCCTTCAGCCATGTGTGCCGCTGTTCGCCAGGCTCCATCTTCATCTGCGTGCCCTGCTTCATGGCCTCGGTAAGGATGGCTGGGTAGCTGCTGAATGGCTCTACGGCCATCGCGTAGTGCCGCCCCCACGATGGCCAGCCCCAGGATCCGCCCAGGCCCATCCAGCACCAGATGTACGGGAATGTCTCGATGTCCCATGCCATCCCGATACCGACCTGCCGCTGGCGGTTGGTGACTGCGTACCAGGCTTCCTCCAGATCAACCAGATAGGTCATATCGGTGACGCGAGCCTCGGGAGAGACGATCTGGCTGAGGTCCGCCTCTTCCCCACTCCGGGCCATTCCAACCGGCCAGAGGAACTCCTGATTGGGGCTGAAGCGGCACTCATCGCCGACGTTGGGGTCAACCACCACACGCCCAGCGCCGCACTGCAGCACACAATCCTCACTTAGAAATGGCGGGCCAAACGCAGGATGATGGCCCCACATCAGCTCCATTGGCTCATAGCCCTCGTTGGTGAGGGTCTCATCAATCTCCAGGATTGGGCTGCCCGAACGCAGGGTCATCGTCCGCTCCAGTAAGAATGGCGTGCGGTAAGTGCGGACCCACATGCCCCCACGTCGCACCCTTGTAAGTGCAGACCCGCCCACCGTTCGGCAGCACCTCCTGCCAGCCGCCCTCGTAGTAGTCAGCAAACTCACCCTCAGATAGCGGGAGGCTGTTGATAGCGGTGGATTGGGGACGGACGCCCAGCGGTGAGCGCCACAGGAAGTCAACATCCAGCGGCTTGTAGAGGAACTCATAGATGTCGCAGCCCTTGTCCAGCAGCACGCTGATGCGCAGCAGCTCGTTCTCCATCACCAGCATCCGCAGACCACGGAAGGCGTACTCATCACTGATGCGGCAGCCAAAGTTGCGCTCGTGAGTATAAAACACTTCTCTCCCTCATTTCAGCCCACAAAGGGACAACACTAGAGAGCGTCGAATACAGAATAAGACCAATCCTATAGGATAGTCAGCCCGAACAAGGAGCGATTACAAACCGATGGAAGGACAACCCTCCACTCAGGAGCTTGTCGAGAAGCTGCGTCGCAACAATCCAGACATCAGCGCTGCTGTCGTCGCCACTGCCGATGGATTCTCGGTCGCTGCCGACAGCGCGCCAGAGGTGTCCGCCGATCTGCTGGCGGCTCTGGGGGCCGACCTGCTGGCGCGATCGTCACGCAGCGCCGAGGAATTCGGCCGCGGCCAGATTAATGAATTGTATATGCGCTGCGATAGCGGCTACCTGATCGTCGTGCAAGCCGGCAGCGATCAGGCGCTCGTCTGCCTGGCCACTCCCGCCGTCACCCTTGGGCTGCTGTTAGTTGATGTGCGCCGGGCGGCCGGTGAGATGGCCTAGGGCGATAGCGGGCAGGATGCTCGCCCCACAAGCTCAGGCGCGGTCGGCATACCACTGGTCGAAGTACTGGCGGCTGCGCTCCACCCTTGCTTCCAGCCAGTCGCGGTGCTCGGCAAACCAGCGGATTGTCCGGCGCATCCCCTCTTCCCACGGCACCTGCGGCCGCCAGCCCAGAGCCGCCAGCTTCTCCCCATTGAGGGCGTAGCGCACATCGTGCCCCGGACGGTCATCAACCTGGGTCATCAGGCTCTCCGGCTTGCCTAATTCGTCCAAGATCAGGCGGATCGTCTCCAGATTGGGCCGCTCATTGCCGGCCGCGATGTTGTAGGCTTCCCCTGACTCCCCACGCTCAAGCACAATATCCATTGCCCGGCAATGATCGTCAACATGCAGCCAGTCGCGTACCTGCATCCCATCGCCATACACTGGCAGCGGTTCATCACGCAGAGCCCGATAGACGAAGAAAGGGACCAGCTTTTCAGGGTATTGATACGGCCCGTAGTTGTTACAGGGCCGAGTGATGACCACCGGTACTCCGTAAGTGACAAAGTAGGCATAGGCCAGGCGGTCGCCGGCGGCCTTGGATGCAGAGTACGGGTTGCGGGCGTTCAGCGGCGCGTCCTCGGAGAAGGCCCCCTCCTCAATAGCCCCATAAACCTCGTCAGTTGAGACGTGCAGGAAGCGCTCCAGGTCCAGCTCTCGCGCGGCCTCCAGCAATGTGAATGTGCCCAGCACATTCGTCCTCACCGCCTCCTGGCCGCCCATAATGCTGCGGTCCACGTGGGACTCAGCGGCCAGATGCACCACAATCTGCGCGCCCTCAAGCGTCCTCTCCACAGCCTCCGCGTCGCAGATGTCGCCCTCGACGAAGGTCAGGCGCGGGTCATCAGGCAGGCTGTCGCGGCTGCCGGCGTAGGTCAGCTTGTCCAGGACGGTTATCTGCCAGTCCGGATGCGCCGCCAGCGCGTGCCTGACATAGTTGCAGCCAATGAAACCTGCCCCGCCGGTAATGACGACTTTCACGAGTAACCTCCAGAAAGCCTCGTTCAACAGCGCTCGAGGAACCCCCTGCTCAAGAACCTTCAGTTGAGGCCAGCGCTGTGCCAGACTACGGGCTACTAGTCATGCGTGAACTACTGCTAACGGCTGGCAACGGCCCGCGCTACGCGCGCGACAGGCAAGGATGCCTGTCGTACGGAACGATCGCAGGCTGAAAGCCCCTGCTACTGATCAATCTCCACTGGCGGGCTGATGATGGCTTCGCCCTCGGCCGGGGTCTTGGCGTCCAGGACGCGGACCTTCCGGCCCTCGATCCGCAGCCGGCCCTCGGCGAACCACTGAATCGCCTGCGGGTAGGCCTTGTGCTCCTGCTCCAGAATTCGGGCGGCCAGAGTATCGCCATCGTCATCCTCAAGCACCGGCACCGTCGCCTGAATGATGATCGGCCCGCAATCGAACTCCGCGTCGGCGAAGTGGACGGTGCAGCCCGCCACCTTGACACCGTAATCTGCCGCGTCGTGCTGGCCGCTAGTGCCCGGAAAAGCCGGCAGCAGGGCCGGGTGGATATTCAGCACGGCCCCAGAGAACGCTTCCAACAACCGGGGCCCGATCTTGCGCATATACCCGGCCAGGCAGACCAGCCCCACGTCATGCTCCTGCAGGATGCGGACGTGCTCGGCATCGGCCTGCTCCCAGGCGGTGGAGCCAGTCTTGCCGAGCTTGACGTGAACGGCGGGAATGCCGTGCTTGCGGGCACGTTCCAGGCCGTAGGCATCCGCCTTGTCACTGACCACGACGCCAACCGTCGCATCAATCGTGCCCGCCTCACAGCAATCAATGATCGCCTGCAGGTTCGTACCGCCACCGGAGACGAACACTCCCAGGACTAGCTTGTCCGCCATTGATGTAGTACCTCCTGGCCGTGGGTCGTCGGCCGATAGACTTCTTCCCCGTGCGGGTCAGAATGCCTCGGGGCCAACAGCACAGATATCATCAATCCACAGGGTATTCTCAATACTCGTCCCCATCAGAATGCTCCGCAGGTCGGTGATGGCGAAGTTCTTAATCTGCTCAGGGTCAAGGCGGCCGTTTTCGTCCTGGCTATCGGGGCTGGCTTCAAATGCGGCGAAATCAATCTTGACCTGCTGCCATTCCATCGGGTCTGTGAGGGGGATGAGCGCGCCGTAGCGGCTGCCGTCCTGCTCCTCGACAGCCACATAGATAGCACCCGCTGATCCGCTGGCCACCCACAGTTTCAGCGCGCGAGTGCCCGCTAACAAGCCGACCGCCAGCGGCCGCATTACGAAGAAGACCTTGCCGGCCGGCACCTGATAGTCCAGGCGATAACAGCCGCCTGTGACGGCATAGTCCGGGTCCAGGGTCGCACTGACCCCGCTGCCGCAAACCAGCCAGCGGAAGGCAGGGCTGTTGCACGCATCAATGGCCACCGCACGCTCTCCCTGCTCAAGCTCTGTCTCGGGTTCATCAGCAGGTACAGCCGGCGCGTCGGAGAGGATGACCGCATCCAGCCAGATAGTCTGCTCCCCCAGTGGCGTGACGTCGAGGGGGAGACCGGCGTCGCCCAACATCTGCAGAAAGAACGAGGCGTCAACCAGAGCGAGACCCGTGATCTGGTCGGGGTCAAGTTGGCCGTTTTCATCGCTGCTGTCGTCAGTGTTGAGGGTGAAGTCGCTGAGGTTGAGCTTGAGCTCATTCCATTGGCCGTCCGTACAATGGACGATGGCCACGTAGTTCGACCCATCCGTCTCCTCCATACCAATGAACAAGGGGATAGTGGTGGCAGTCCTAATGGCGAACGAGAGCGACTGCAGGCCAGGCAAACCAACCTCGAACGGCAGAACCAGAGCGCCCGGGAGCCCCTCCTCCATATTAGTCACCAGCCGCTGGGTGAAACTGAATTCCAGGCTGCTGGTCCCCGAAAAGACATTCTCAACATCAGCGGTCAGGCCAAGTTCCGCATCCGGGTCGAGCGTCACCCATCCCCCGTCGTCATCTTCAAAGTCGCTCTCCAGCAGCACATTCTGTGCAGCGGCATTGGTAACCACACACAGCAGAAAGAGGGTGACTGTCAGCAATGACCACCTAGATTTCATCTCACTACGACCTCCTCGAGATCGAGACCTCACGCCGTGACTACTGAATGGGTTCATGATTTTGGCTCCCGACTATTCGGGCACAGGCACATCATACCAGTCACGGGCCGGATCAACAAACGTGAAGTCTCCAGCGTAGTCAAGCGCACGGTACATTGGAATGATATCCGCAGGAAGCTTGCCCTGGGCCGCATAGGCAAGGGCGATTTGCCTGAGAATCGTCAGCGCGTGCTGGCAGCCCTGATAGACCTGCACGACGCTGCCATCGCTGGTTTGCTGCACGAATCCGGGCCTGCCGGCTTGCCAGTCCTCGAAGTACCCAACTACGTATGCGATCGCGTCGGGATCGTACGCGGCGGCGCA
>JALGTI010000263.1 GCA_029821455.1 Candidatus Zipacnadia bacterium
ACCCTTGACGAATGGGGCCAGCCATTGGGTAGGTCCCGGCTGGCGGATTTACTTGCCGTTGTCCGACCATCAAGAAAGCATTCATACGAGAGTGGCAGGTACGGGGCTGGTGTGGTGTATCGCTTCGATGCGCTGCCGGAGCGGAGCCAGCTCGCCGAACTGCTGGAGACCACAGGGGTCGGACGCTACGAGCCGTGTCTGGTCAAGCCGCCGGGAAGTCGCATCCTGTGCACAGCCTGGGGGCGAGTCTCTCCCTTGGCGGCTACAGTTGCCGTTCACCTGGTCAATTATGAATGGGGGCCCGAGGCTGACGAAAGCCTGCCTCAGCAAGGTTTGCGTCTAGAGCTGCCGCGCTACGCGGGCTGGAAGCTGAAGAAGGTCACCTGGCTTTCACCGGACGGAAACCAGCACCGGCGGCTGACCGCCCAAGAGAATGCCAGGACGTATGAAGTGGACCTACCCGTCCTGCAAACCTACAGCGTTGTGGCCGCCGACTACCAGCCGAATACACTGAATTGACCATCTTATCCTGAAGGGGCCCTGCTATCTGCGGGGCCCCTTCGTTCCGCCTTGGTAGGACAGGCCTTCGCCCGCCGTAGCGGGCTATGGCCCGCGAAGGCAGGCATCTTGCCTGCCACTTCCCCCTCCCTTCAGGGAGGAGGCTAGGGGGTAGGTTCACCCCTCAACCACTTCCATCTCAACCGGTGCCGCATCCGCCCGATTGTCCGGGTTATAGTACTCTGACACCGTGCTCTTGGGCGTCTTGGCCTTGATGGGGAAGCGAGCAGTTAGCGCATAGCTGAAGGTCACCGTCTGGTGCGGCTCCAGCTTCTCCAGGTAGACGATAACCTGCCGCCCCGTCAGCTTGAACTTGTCAATCACCTTGCGATCCACCAGGTCCGTGAAGTCAGTAGCATCTACCGAGAAGCCCGGCGGCACGCCCAAATCCACAATAACCATTGAGGTCCTTGCCGGCGTATTGTTCTTGATCGTCGCCGTGGCGGTGACCGTATCGTTGACCGCTAGTTTGGTCTTGTCGTAGCCCACCTTGATGTCCAACACTTCAAGAGGCAGCATCACTCGCTTGGGCCACGGCATATAGTAGCGGCCGACGATCTGATACAGTGTCGTGCCCTCGCCGGCGAATTTGACCTCAACCTTGTTGTCACCTGTCCTTACCAACTGCTTGCAGTCCACCTGGAACATCAGGTCGGCGTTCTCTTCGGTGATGGCCTGCGACCAGGCTCTCTCCCCATTCACCACCACCTGCACCTCGGCGTTGACCTTGGTGGTGGCTCCCTTCTGGGCCAGCAGCAGTGCCCGCAGCGACAGCACGGTCGCCATCGTCGAGTGCCAGGTGCCACGTGAGTCCTTGGAGGCGATCAGGTAGTTGAGTATCTGGCTTGAGACCTGCGGATAGCGCCCGGAGTTGATGAAGGCCAGCGCCGCCGTCGCGGTTGCCTCCAGGTCTGCAGATTTGCCACTGGAGTGGGTAAGGCCGGTGATCTTGCTCTCCCACCACATCTTCTCTCCATCGCGCTTGGCTTGCTCCAGTAGCGCCTCCAGCACTCCTATGGTCGCGTCATCTAGCTTCCCGTCAGCTAGCAGATTGTCAGCGCAGACCAGCGCATTGGCCAGTATTGAGAGGCTGTATGGGTCTTCGGCCTCCTTGGCATGCTGATGCAGGTATGTGACAGCCTTGTCGAGACCTTCACCCTCAGCCTGCGTCCATCCCAGTGCCCAGGTGATATAGGCCGTGGGCAGCAGCTTGCCGTTCTGGATAGCTTTCCAGGACTCCTGGTGCAGGTATGACTCATCTGCGTCCCAGGAGCCATCATCGTTCTGCTGATCCAGAAGCCATTGCTGTGTGCGGCTGATGATGGCGGGGTCTACATTGTGCACCGCCTCCATATCGTAGAACGCCATCAGGCCGTAGGCGGTCAGCACGCGATTGGCCGGCGCCTCTCCGAACCACGAGAACCCACCGCTGCTTACCTCATAGCTCACCATCCGCTGGTAGCCAGTGTTGATGAAACCCTCGGCCTTCATCTGGACTTCAGGGCTGACCTGCCCCGTGCTCTTCATATAGTCGAGCACCATAATGTTGGGATAGGTGACCGAGGTGGTCTGCTCAAAGCAGCCGAACGGCATCCGCAGGATGCTATCGAGGCCCTCGACGGCCTGGCTGAAGATGCCGGGGTAGATCTTCACGAAGATGTTGGACGCATCGGCGATGGCCCCCTCAGGAATGGTGACCGTGTGCTCCACATTCTCGCTCAGGCGGTCAGAAATGGCGGTCTCTATCTTCTTCCCATCTGGCTCGACGCGGATGACATTCTCGACGGCATCACTCATCTTCGTCCCCAGGCCATAGACCTTCAGGGGATGGACGCCGATCTTGTCCGCCACGATGGTGAAGTACACCGCCTTGACCTCATTGACCCCGATCTGTAGCTCCTGCTCCAGCGAGCTCTTGGCGGTGAACCAGTCCCCCTCTTCCATCTCAACTCGTACCCGCTGGGGCTGGTTCATAAAGTTGCGCACTGCCACGGGGATGGAGACCTGGTCGTTCTGGGTCAGGGCAACTGGCAGGTCGAGGTCAATGTGGAAGTCCAGATAGACCCGCAGGGAGCCTGTCGCCGAGCCAAGCTGCCCGGCCGCGCTGTTGGCCATCGCCCCAATCCGGAAAGTGGTGATGCTGTCCTTCACGCTGGCGATAGGCAGATTCGCCTTGCCAGCCTCGTCGGTGATGAGCGCTGGCTCAAACAGCAGCGTCTCAGGGAACTCGGTGCGCACCCGCACCGTGGCCTTGTCGGCCACCTCGCCCTCCGCCATTGGCGCCCTCTCCACGATACCGGGGCCGCCGCCAAGGCCTCCTGCCACCGGCCCTCCTGGCGCAGCTAGTGCCCGAGGCGCCGCCGCTTCCAGAGCGAATACCACATCGCCACGGCCCAGCCTACGGCGCATGTCTTTCGCATCCTCTTCCACCGCCCACGCCATCTGCGGCCATCGGGTCGTCATCCACAGGTCGTCCTCTGTATCACGTATCCCGTCGGGCCCCAGCGATCCCACAATGGCCCAATACATTAGTTCCATCTCAGGCGGCGCCTTGACGACCATCCGGCGGTCCCACGGATCATACAGCTCTCGCTCATTCAGGAAGCCCTCGCGTATCAGCGCCTCAACGCCGCCGTCAGCCGGCGGCGGCTCTTCATGCTTCTCCTGATACTTGCGAATGGCGGTCTGGATGTGCTCAACTATGGGCCGCATCTGCTCAGTCCACTCTTCGCGTGCCTTCTCCAGGCGCTCGGCATAGCTATCCACCTGGAAGCTGGGCAATTCAGGCAACTCAACAGACGCGAAGATGATGCGCGCAGCCTGCTGCTTGCGGACATCTTCTGCCAGCGGCACAATCGGCCCCGGGCCAGGTGGGCCGCTGATGATGGCCGGCATTTCCATCCCATGTATCTCATAGCGCGGCTTCATCAGCTCTTTTTCCAGATAGAAGTAGACTTTTTCCATACCGGGCTGCAGGTCCTGAAGCGCAAACACAGCCTCATCAACGATGTTGACACCGATGGCAGCCTGCACCGGCCGCCCGCCGGTGTCCGTGACGGCGAACTCTACATTAGCCTCCGTACCAGGCTCATAAGTATCCTTGTCCGGCTTGATGCCGATTTGCAGTTCCGAGGCAGGCTGGATATACAGCGGCCTGGTGTCGCGGACAATATCGCCATGCGGCATAATGCGGTAGGCACTCAGATACACGCCGCCAGACAGTTCATTGGTCAGCGGAATGGCGATCTCCACGCGGCTGTCCTTGATATCAGCCGCGCGCGTCAGCATCGTCTGGCGATCCTTGATCAGGTCGAAGTAGACGGTGGCCCTGTTGGTCGGTGTGAGGACGCTGGCACGGAGTTCATCGCCGACTGCATACAGCGCCCTGTCCGTACGCAGCAGCAGCGCATTCCTGGGGGCACTGAGGTCAGTGGTCAGCTCGATACTCTTCTCAACACTGCTGCCGTCCGGTGCCTGGGCTACAACCTGCAGCCGCACAGCGGCCTCATCCTCGTCTGGCTGCCAGCCCCATGACTGCCTCTCGCTTAGTTCCTCCAGAAGCTCTTTGGAGGGCGTGTAGGTGAGACCCAATTCGGCGATGCCCATTTCATCGGTGGGCGCGGACTGGCGCGGCAAGCTCACCTCCCCGGGCTGAATGGCCTCTGCGCTCACAACCCGCACTCGCCCCTTCACCGGCTGCCCGGTGGGGTCTGACAGGATGAAGAGCACCTTGTTCTCCAGGCCGGGGATGATG
>JALGTI010000264.1 GCA_029821455.1 Candidatus Zipacnadia bacterium
ATGGTAATGGGGGTTGCCTACCTCATCCCTGCACAGATCAGTAGTGGGATGGTGGCCTTCTACTTCCTGGGGCTGCTGCAGATGGTGCTGATGGCCTCGTTAGGGGCTACCGGCCGGCCACTGCATCAACCGCACCTCGGCAGCTGAGGCCGCGTATAGCTTACATGGAAACTCCCTGTTGAGCCTCTCGCCGGCTTCATCCGCATCGCCACAAACAAGGATGGTCTTGCCTGCGAGGTCAGGCAGTTGGAGTGTACTGCCCAGAGCTCCGTCCACACCGTTGGTGCTGGTGCAGGCCGTTATGCCTCGTGCCAACAGGTTTGAGAGCATCTAGCTCGCCCTCAACCCAGACGATCTGCTGGTGATCGTGCACCTGGTCCCACAGGTATACTTGTACGCCTCCGCGTCCGGCTTCCCACGCCACGAATTTTGGGCTGCCACCCGGCAGGTATCAGCGAATATCGGAATAGCCTCCGTTGCCGTCAGGGATGGGAATCGTATAACGTTCACCATCCCACCCGATCTGTCCAAGCGATACTGTGGTCTCCGGCAGCCCCTTGGTCTCCAGCAGTTTCTGAAGGCGGTCGGGCTTCTGCAACAAGTGGTTGTGGAGCTTATCAACAAGTTCTTGGCAGATCGGAGCGTGTGGCTCTTGTGATGCCGGTGTGGGCGAGGATTGTGTTTTGGTGTGGCCGTAGCCATCAACGCCCAGGTCACGGGCGAGGTCCTTGATTATCTCCGCCGTCAGGTCGCTGCTATTGAGTTGCCTCAGACGGAAGTCGATTATCCTGCCGCTTAGGCGGCAGCCAAAACACTTGAAATGCCCAGCAGTGACTTTGCCACTATCCTGCAATGCGATCTTGAAGCTAGGGACGCGTTCATCGTGGAAGGGACAGAGCCCCACCAGGTTGTTACCCGCCTGCTTCAGTTGGCCTTTGTATCCCGCACGTCTATAGGCGGGTTGAGGGCTTCTTGCCGCGAAATCTTTCAGGTCTTTGATAGTTGCTCCTGCTGCTCTTTCCATTATCCCACCTCAGTCGACTTCTTCTCACCCAGGACCACCCCACGGCAGTCTTTCAACCGCCGCGCGCTTGGTGGTGGGGTCGGTGTGCAGGTAGATGCTGGTGGTGCTTATGTTTGAATGGCCCATCAGCTCGGACACTGTCGCAATATCGACACCCCCGCGAATCAGGTATGTGGCGAAGGCATGCCGAAGCTGATGGGGCGTGACGGCTGTGTCTTCCAGCCCAGCGCGTTTGAGCAGGCGCCGAAACAGGCGATAGTGACCTGCCCCCAATAGTGGTACCACCTGCTATGTCAGTCCCATGGCTGGATTGCCTCCGGGGCCGGTGGTCGATAGTTGAGTGCGCTGTGCGGCCTCACTGTATTATAGTGCTTTCGCCACTGTTCCGTTAGTACCTGCACCTCCAGCGAAGTATCAAAGATCTCTATATTCAACAGCTCGTCGCGCAGCTTGCCGTTGAACGACTCCAGATAGCCATTCTCCCAGGGGCTGCCCGGCTCGATGTATAGGGTCTTTATCCCCAGCTCCTCCAGCCACTTGCGCACCGTCTTGGCAGTAAACTCTGAACCGTTATCCGAACGTATATGATCAGGGATGCGCCGTTGGATGAACAACTCAGTCAATTGGTCTAAGACATCTTCACTGGTCAACCGGCGGGCTACCCTAATGGCCAGACACTCCCGACTGTATTCATCGATAACAGTTAGCAGCCGGAACGCTCGGCCGTCATGGGTCCTCCCATGCATAAAGTCATAGTTCCAGACATGGTCCCGGTAGGCCGGACGTAACCGGACACAGGAACCGTCATTCAGCCATAACCACCGCCGGTTAGGCTGTTTCTGCGGCACTTTCAGCCCCTCCTGGCGCCACAGCCGCTCGATACGCTTGTGGTTCACCGGCCAACCCTGGGCGCGCAATAAGGCGGTAATACGTCGATACCCGTACCTGCCATATTGTGTGGCCAACTCTACCATCCGACTTATCAATAGCTGCTCTTCATCAGCTACCGTAGGTTGCCGCCGTTGAGTGGACCGGGCCTGTCCCAATACCCCGACAAGCGCGGCGCTCCGATACTACGTCTCGGCCCAGTGCTTCTCTGACCTGCTCTACCGCCGCCCGGCGCCGCGCCGGGCTCACTAGTTTCCCGCTGCCGCCTCTTTCAGGATAGCATTGTCCAGAGCCTGCTCGGCGACCAGCTTCTTGAGCCGAGTGTTCTCCTTCTCCAACTCCTTAAGCCGCTTAGCTTGATCTAGCCGCATCCCCCCATACTCGGACCGCCACCGGTAATCCCGCATTTGTCATATCAAATAGGGAGGAACTGAGCAAGAGCGGCAACAAACACAGGCAGAGAGCCGATATTGGGTGATTACAGCTTATGTCAGAGGAGGCACCCAATGGGTGAAAGCAACAGAGCCGATTTGCAGGTACGATTTGACAGGCGGATACAGATGCAGTTCCAGGGGGCAAAGGTTACTTCCGATGCCGGGCTATTGGCGATACTAGAGCTGGACGAGGCCCTCGGCTTGACCGAGTTAGCGGGGCTTACGTTGGCCGATACGCGCACCGGGCGCAACATCCAGCACGACCAGGTAGCACTGCTGCGGCAGTCCGTCTATAGCCGGCTGGCAGGATACGAGGATACCAATGATGTGGAGCGTTTGGCCCTAGATCCGGTAATGCGTACGGTGGTAGGCCAGGAAGCCAGAGGCAAGCTGGCCGCCAGCACCAACACCCTGAGTCGGTTTGAGACCGGCACCCTGACCCGGCGGGAGAACCTGGAGGCTTTGGCTCAGCTCAATGGCCTGTGGGCGGACCGGGCTATGGGCCATATCAGGAGCTGGTGCATTATCCTGGACTTGGACAGCTCAGAGAGTCCCGTACATGGTGAGCAAGAAGGCGCCGATTACAACGGGTACTTCAAATCAGTCTGCTACCATCCCCTGTTTTGCTTCAATCAGTATGGTGATTGCGAAGGTGCCCTGCTGCGCCCCGGCCACGTCCCTAGTGCCGAGGATTGGCGGAGAGTGCTAGTGCCCATCGTAAGACGGTATCGGGATAGCGGTCTGCGTAAATACCTGCGAGCCGATGGGGGTTTTGCTTGTCCCGAACTGTACCGGTACCTGGAGCAAGAAGGGTTTAGGTACGCCATTCGGCTGCCAGAGAATCCGGTACTCCAACGCCAGCTAGAGCCGCTGCTGACGCTGCCAGTGGACTGGGACCAAGGGCAGACGATAGTGCAGTATTATGATTTGCACTACCAGGCCGCCAGTTGGCAACGGCCTCGCCGAGTGATCGCCAAAGTGCAGTGGCATCGGACCCAGCTGCTGCCTGAGGCAAGCTTTGTGGTGACCAACCTTGGGGCCACACCGCAAGCGGTCGTGGAGTTCTACGATGGGCGAGCCACTGCGGAACAGTGGATCAAGGAAGGTAAGTACGCCCTGCATTGGACGCGCCTGTCGTGTCATCGGTTCGTGGCCAACCAAGTGCGACTGGCGCTGTTTGTGTTGGCCTACAACCTGGGCAACTTCCTGCGGCGCTTAGTTCTGCTGGACACCCTACGCCACTGGTCGTTACGCAGTATCCAGGTTAAGTTGATCAAGATCGGAACGAAGGTCATTCACCATGCTCGGCACATGATCTTTCAGATGGCCGAGGTAGCCGTGCCGAAGCAACTATTTACCCAGATTCTGCGCCGCATCTGGGCCTTAGCGCCTGGCGCTGGGTGACAGGGACCTGAAGTGGGGAAGAATGGGTAGTTTTGCTTGTGCCCAGGCGGGATTGTGTCTGCTATCCCTCCAGAGCTGTTATACTTGCTAAATTCGGCGCAAAACCTTGGCTAGAAGTCTTCCAATGTGCGGGCCTTCCAGCTAAATGACCCGCAGCAAGAGGAATTAATGAAGGACACAGAGAATGCTGGACGCAGCAAGAAAGGATATGGGAAATCTCAGATGAGAGGACTTCGCGGCATGAATACGGGAAAATGGATCTCTCGCGCACTGAAGCTGCTTATCGTAAGTCCCTTGTTCCTCCTTGCCCTCAGCCCCGCAAGCGCCCAGCAGTCCTCGACCCTCACGCGCCTCGAGCGTGAGTGGCGCTACCTGCACACGCGCTGCGAGGCCGCAGAAGAGAGGCTGGGCGATATGCCCCGCCTCGCCGAAATCAAAGCGGAAGCCGAAGCAATCCGGCAGCGCTGCGAAGAAGCCGACCCCGCCCTGCTCACAAAGACGCGCGACAGCCAGAGGCGCCTCGTCTCCCTGTCTGCCGAGGTCAACAGCCTCTTCG
>JALGTI010000265.1 GCA_029821455.1 Candidatus Zipacnadia bacterium
AGCAACCGGGCACTACGAAGATGCCAGGCGCATCCTTCTAACCTTTGCCTCCCAAATGGACCAGGGGCTCATACCCAACAACTTTGGCGACGAGACCGGCCAGCCCTCCTACAATACAGTGGATGCTACGCTATGGATGTTCGTGGCTGCCTGGCGCTACCTGCAGGCCACGGACGACCTGGCTTTCATACGCGACAGCCTCTACGAGCCGCTCTGCGACTCAATTCAATGGCACCTGCGCGGTACTCACCACAATATCAAGGCCGATGCTGATGGCCTCCTGTCGGCCGGCGGCCCGAGTACTCAGCTCACGTGGATGGATGCCAAGGTGGACGGGGTAGCCACCACGCCTCGCCACGGTAAGGCAGTGGAGATCAACGCCCTGTGGTACAACGCCCTCCGCATCTGCCAGGAGTTGAGCCAGCGTTTCGGTGAAACCGAGCACGCGATCGAATATGCGGACCTGGCCCAGCAGGCCCAGAGCAGTTTCATCGCGCAATTCTGGTCCGCCGAGTTAGGCTATCTGTATGATTGCCTTTTCCCTGACTACAAAGACCCCGCGCTGCGCCCCAATCAGCTCATCGCCCTGTCTTTGCCCTTCCCGTTGGTAGAAGACTGGCAGGCGCGGTCGGTGATCGAGAAGATCAACGCGGCCCTGCTTACCCCATACGGCCTACGCACACTGGCCCCCGGCAGCGATGGCTACCGTGGCCGCTACGAGGGCGACCAGTGGAACCGCGATCACGCCTATCATCAGGGCACGGTCTGGCCCTGGCTGGTGGGGCCATACCTGCACGCAGTGTTGCGCTATGCCGACAATCCCGCCGAGAGGCTGGAATGGGCGCGCGGATACTTCCAGCCGCTCCTTGACGACCTCTCCACATCCGGCCTGGGTACTGTGGGGGAAGTCTACGACGGCGACGAGCCGCATCGTCCCGGTGGCTGCATCGCCCAGGCCTGGAGCGTTGCAGGGCTTATCGAACTCTTCACCGAATTGAACGCCTCTCCGTCGTAGCCACATAGCCTCATCACGCCGCGCCTTGCGCTTCAGGAGGTGAGAGTTGCACGTGTGCAGAAACCGGGGCCATCTGTTTGCAGGAGGGCTTGAACATGGAAGAGGTCAGAATTGCCATGGTCGGCGCCGGCTTTGCCGCCGACTTTCATACACTCGCGTTCAAGGAAGTCTCAGGCGCAGACGCCAGAGTAGTGGCTGTTACCTCGCGCCGCCGCGAACGTGCTGACGCGTTTGCCGCAAAGCACGGCATACCGTCCGTTTACGATAGTCTCGAGCAATTGCTGGATAACGAGAATGTGCATATGGTGGACCTCTGCGTGCCGACGAATCTGCACCTGCCGATGGCAATGACCGCAGCTCGGGCCGGCAGGCATGTCATCGTTGAAAAGCCATTGACCGGCTACTGTGGCGAACCAGGCCAGGACAATGAGGAGTTGATAGGAGAGACAGTGCCACGCCAGCAGATGCTGAAACGCGTGATGGCCGACTGCCAGGAGATGGCAGAAGTGCTCGATGAGTCCGCCGTCAAGTTGATGTATGCCGAGAACTGGGTCTACGCACCGGCTGTTCAGAAGGCACGTCGGCTCATCGAATCAAGCGGTGGAACAGTCCTACGCATCGCCGCCGAGGAGAGCCACAGCGGATCTCACGCCTCGTATGCAACCCATTGGCGGATGGCCGGTGGTGGGGCGTTGCTGCGGACCGGCTCGCATGCCATCGGGGGCGTGCTTTACATCAAACAGGCGGAGGGCCTCGCCCGCAATGGCAAGCCCATCCGCCCCAGGCACGTCATGGCCGAGACCGCCTTCCTTACACGCATCGAGAGCTTTGTCCAAGAAGACCCCAAATACCTGAAGACTGGCCTGGTTGATTGCGAGGACTGGGGTGCGGCGCTGATCACCTTCGAGGATGGCTCAGTGGCCGAGGTCTGCGCCAGCGATGTGGTGCTCGGCGGTGTCTATAATCAGATGCAGGTGTTTATGTCCACGGGCCGCATCCGCTGCAATATGAACCCCAACGACTCGTGTATGGTCTACGGCCCGTCCGAGGCAGCCCTCGGCAACGAGTATCTGGCTGAGAAGATTTCGACGCGCGCCGGTTGGAACTTCGCCTCACCTGACGAGCACTGGGCAAGCGGCTATCCCCAGGAGCTACAGGATTTCGTGTCCTGTGTTACCGAGGATCGCGAGCCGTTGTCTGGTTGGCTGCTGGCCCGCGACGTGACCGCCGTCATCTACGCGGCGTATGTTTCAGCCGAGGAGGGCCGCCGCGTCCAGGTCCCGGCGTAGGGGCGTGATTCCTCACGCCCAGATGGCTCGTGAGAAAGAGGGCGCGATCAATCGCGCCCCTACCCGACCGCCCACCGCCATCCCAGGCTACATCGCCTCCCGGCAGCGCTCAATCATCGCCGGCAGGCGCTCCCGCTCCCCGGAGTAGATATACTCATAAGCACGCTCGTAGCAGTCAATGGCGCGGCGGTAGTCACCTTCCTGTTCATAACAGCGACCCAGCTTTGTCCACGCCCGGTACGCATGAGAATAGCCACGCATCGCTGCAGCCACTTCCCACGGCTGGAGGCCGACCTCTGGACCCTTGGGCGGCACATCTTTCGTCTCGCGGATGATCTTCTTGTACATGCTGATTGCGCTGTCCAGGTCGGCCTTGGCTTCGTAGCAGCGGGCGATGTTGAACATCGCGCCATGTCGGTTGCCACGGCCTTTTTCAATCATGGCCGTCTGCATCCACTCGATAGCCTCGTCGTACCTACCCAGATCAATCAATATCCGGGCAATCTCCGGCTCAATGCTTCCACCGTCGGGAATGTGCTGCTTGAGCAGCGGAATCGCCGCCTCATAGTCAATATCATCCCGCAGCGCCATAATATCACTCTCGTCCTCCCCTTCCTGTTCCATAGCCCACAGGATCTGGGGCAGGCCGTGATCGGTATGCCCCATCATCCCGGTTTGGCTGTCACCGTAGAGCGCCAGCATGTAGTCCAGATAGCACTTCCCATAGGTTATGAACTTAGGATCTTTGGTTGTGCGGTAAGCCTGCGCGCATGCTGCACTCATCTCGCCGTAGCAGAAGTAGTACACGCTCCAGGAGTTGGCGTCCGACTCTGATCCCGTCCTGGCGTAGTATGGCACGCCGCTTGGGACGATGCACTCAGTGTAGAGCCACTCGCACTGCTTGGCCAGTTGTTGGCCTACGTAGTTATCGTGCGTTATTCGCCAGTACTGGTACATGCCATCAATCATGTGAGCTATCATAAACGACTTGGGCACATAGCTTCCCTCATCCACCACCTTACACAGGTACTCGGCGAGGCGCTTGCAGGCGTCGAGATGCTTGGGGTTACCTGTTGCCTGGTAGCAGGTCGAGAGGGCGATCAGGGAGATGCTGCTGGTGCGGTGCGGGGCAAACTGCAAATGGTCGCAAATCCAGTCGGCGCACTCGTTGATGACCTCCAACGTACGCTGGTTGCCGGTCAGGAAGTAGTAATCCGGCAGGCCCTGTATCCACTCACACCCAGGCCAGTTTAGCCAACCCCAATGATGAGTGGAGCCCGCGTAGTAGGCCAGGTGGTGCATCCCGGCTTGCTGCGGCGGCCAGTGCATAACGTCCACGTCCTGGCGGTGCCACGCGCAGATCTCCCCACCCAGGAAATACCCCGGGTCACCGGAGCGGAAGTAGTAGTTGAACCACGTGTGGCCCGGAGCATGGTAGCCGTTCCACCACGCCACAATCGGTGGCGGCCGTCCTCCACCAGGTCTATCACCAAAGTCCTGCATACCGTAGTACCGGCCAATCTCGCTGTACAGCATTTGACTACGGGCCCGAGCCTCGAAGGTCGGCCACCTATCCCAGTTCTCCACGGCGAATACATCAGTAGCATCGGTCTGCAGTACAATCTCCGGCGGAGGGAACAGCCGCAGCGGGGCGCTCTGCTGCGCGCGGATGGCCTGGCCAAGGCCTCCCTTCCTCAGTCTGCTGGGCTTATCAAACCACAGTATCAAGTCGTGCGTCTTGGCTTGCCCCGGATACCACTCCAGATTCCCGTCCTCCGAGACCAGCGGCTTACCACCCTCAGCCCACAGATCAAGCGCCAACTGCCCAGCGCCGGGATCGTAGGTGACCGCCTTGGGATATTGCTGCCAGAACTGCTTGCACGACAGCATCAAGCCCACCGACCCATCGTCCACTGTCACCCATCCGGCAGCGTGATCTCCAGAAGCCTGCAGGATCTCGCCCCCACCGGCTTTGACGTCGAAGCTGTGCGC
>JALGTI010000266.1 GCA_029821455.1 Candidatus Zipacnadia bacterium
GCGAACCTGGCGCCCACCGGGGCTTTCGTCGGTGTACACGAATCTGTTCTCACCAACCCTCATTTCCGGCAGCGCAAGCGGCGCCATCTGGATATCGTTGATGATACCCAGGCTCTTCAGTCTGGCGTCTCCTCTCAACTCGCACTTCAGCCAATATTCGTAATGTGCTTCGCCGGCCGGCGGGAAAAAAGCGTCGAGGTTCGCGTCGGCTTCCTGCCACTCCTCGCCGTCCCAGGAGAGCGCAAACTTGGCCGCTTCTCCCTCTATCTCAAGTCTCCCGCCCACGAAGACGTACGGGCTGCGCAGCTTCCAGATGATGGTGCCTGTCTGGTCGGCCATGGCTCGCAGCCCGTCACCATCAGTTGCAATGGCTGTTACGCTTTCCGTGCCCTGGGGCCAGATGTCCTTCGTGAAATCGGGGTGGTACTCCCACAGGCCGTTACACACCTTGTCAACGGAACGCTTATGGAACTTGGAGGGTGTCGTGTGGCCCCAGCGCCAGGTGATGGCCTCGCCGGGCCGCAGCGTCATATTCATACTGTGTCCGCGCACACAGTCTCGGCTGCCGCCGCCCCCGTCCTCACGTACGTACAGCGAGGCCGAGAATTCGTCTATCATGCGGTTATCTGCCGCCAGGATGCCGTAGGTGTGTGTGCGCTTGACTAGGTCATGGTCACGCGCAATATCCTGCTCGCCGGCGATGGTGTGATTGTCCCGCAGCAGGTAAATGCAATTCTCGTCTCCGTCTATCAAGTGCCAGTCGTCGTCATAGAATACTTCGGCGACGCTATGGCTTTGCGAGGTGGGTCTGGCCGAGCGCGCTGCCATTCCGGCGCTGCGCCACAGCCCGGCCAGGCAGGTTGCGTCATTGCCGCACAGGGTGAACCCGTACACGTTGAACACCTTGACCGGGTTATTGACTTCGTTGTCGCCGGTGGTGGAGTGGAAGCGATGACGGCGCTGGAGAGTGTAGATCGCAACAGCCTTGTCTCTGTCGGTCATACCCGGTTCGCACGCGCTGGCAATGATCTCATCAATCGTGCGGAAGTTATTGCGCCCATTTGACAGCCACGGGTTGATCACATCCGTCTCGCCGGTATTCTCCAAGCGGACCGAACGGTTCGATTCCCACGTTTGTATCCACGGGCTGCCCCCGATTGGGGAGCGGCAATTGTAGCCATCCATCGTCCCGCGCTGGGTGATCGTGTACTCGTGCCGGCTGCTTGAGATCTCTTCGACGTGCTTGCGGGGCACATCGGTTGGGTCTGTATTTGAGCCCCACGGCTCTAGGCTGTCAGCCCAGGCTGTGCACGTGAGTATGATGCACAGTATCACAAGCACCTTTCTCATGCTAGGCCCTCCTCAATTGTGAAAAACCTGATATGACTTGTGCATGCTTATAGCGCCGGGCCATAAACGCGTCCGGAATCGGGTGGAATAGTCACCCGGATAAACTTCCCGTGTTGCACAATCTCAACGTCATCGTAGTAGTCCACTAATGTGCCGTACTGCCTGGGCATACGCAGGGGCACTGATATGGTCTGCTCTTTGTCGGGGTTAACCCCCACGAAGCCGTTCTCAAAGCAGCGGTAATAGACGCCCTGACGCCGATGGATATCGCTGATGCACTCGCCCAGGCGGAGCCAGTAGAGTATCTCGGTCTCCTTGCCCTTGCTGGCGCCCCAGTCGGTCCACATAAAGTCAGACAGCCTGGCGCAGGCGTAGGTATAGTAGCTGTCTTCTTTGTTGCCGGTGCTGTAGGAGAGGCCGCAGACCATCCGGCCGGCCTTGATGTATGGCGCCCACTTTCTGGCGGTATCGAGGACGTAGTCGAAGTCATTGACGCGCCCCTTGCTGGCGTGCGAGGTAATGTACGACTCGCGCAGCGAGATATCCGCATAGACCTTGGTGACCTCCATCTTGCCGAGGTTGTTCATTATGAGCACCTTGGGCGGATCGTAGCTGTCGCACAGCTCCCGCACCCTGTGCATCAATTGCAGGTATGTGGAGATACTGTTGAACTCGGGCCAGATGTGCTCGTGCCAACCGACTTCGGCGCCATAGCATTTCGCGCAGGGCCATACGTTGTCCACAAACAGGCCGTCGGCGCCGGCGTCGAGTTCCGCCTTGGCGCCCGCCAGAGCCGCTTCAATGACCCCGGGGCAATTCAGGCACGGTATCGCCCTCTCACCATGGTGATAATCAGGTCTGAAAGGCGAGATGCGCTCGCCGGACTCGTCCACGACGTACCAGTGCTCCGGCAGTGCTTCGTAGACCGGCTTGAAGAAGGTGGCCCTGCTGGCATCAGGCTCAAGCTCTTTGTGCGCCGCTTCAGGCTTGTTCCAGTTGCGGAAGGTGACATAACAGATGGCCTTAACGCCGCGTTGGTGGAATTGTTCGTACCATTTCTGGCGGGGCGTCGGATTCCCAATGATGATGGAAAACTTGCTGAGGAAATCGTCGAAATCATCCTGCTTGAGAGGCCTGTACCATCCGCAAAGAGTCTCCGCTTCTTGTAGCCACGCCGGGGCTGGCCTGCCTTCCACTTTGGGGAGTTGATACATGCGCGTTTCTCCGAAGCCCGTGCCTATCTGTATGGTTGGCTTCGTGCCGGCAGGCACTGGCACGAGTTCCAGCTTGTCAACACAGAAGGACGCCGAGTAGTCACCTGCACCGGCGTGGCTGATGCGCAGCGGGACCGGCTCACCGGCCAGCTTCACCACGCCCGCACTGAGCCGGTTGAATGTCCTGGCAAACTCCTCCAGTTGCGCGCGCTGCTCGGGGGTGTACTCGCCCACCAGCGGCAAGCGTTTGCTCTCATCGCGGATTAGGACCTTTGGCCCGCCGTTGACCGACACAGCGCCGGCCTGCTGGGAACTGTTGCCGCCGCAGGTCAGCCAGAGCTCGTAGCGACCGGGTGCGGCTCTGAGTTGATATTCGGCCCAGCCACTCTCCCGGAGCGCCACGATCCGGCCGCCAGAAGCACCCTCTGCCTTGCGTGTATCGGCGACACCGAGGCACTCCGGGCACGTGTCATCAAAAGCTTCGGCCTCGATGGTCACAGCCGGGCCGGGCTCAGTCGCCAGCGCAAACAACACCGCAGCAATCGCAATCCCTGAAAACAGTTGCCACCCTGTCATCGCTTCAGCCACCTTCTTGTTAGTAGAGTACCGCGCCTTAGGCTTCCTTGCTGCGGAGATACTGGCCTGAATCAGTAAGTGCCGTACTCCAGCACCAATTCGATGGTGCGCTTGTATTGCTCAAAGCTGACGTTGTCGGGCACGGAGTGGTCGGAGTGGTAGATATAGCCGCCCCCCTTCATCGCGAACGGTATCTTGGTGCTGATCTCGTCTTCGATAGCCCGTGGGTCTGGGTTGGCCATGCAGCGCACGTCAATGCCGCCCATAAAGGCGAGCCGGCCATCGTACTGCTTCTTCAGCTCGATGAGGTCCATCCCGGCCTTTACTTCCAGCGGCTGCAGGCAGTCCAGACCTGCCTCCAGGTAGTACGGTATCAGTTCTTTGACGCAGCCGCAGCTATGCAGGATCACCTTGAAGCCGTGGGAGTGGGCCCAGTCATAGACCAGCTTGTGAGCAGGCTGCAATTGCTGCTTATATGCAGCCGGGGAGAACAACGAAGCATTGCGGTAGCCATTGTCGTCATAGACGAACACGCCGTCGAATTCTACGCCTTCGCTGATGAGGTACTCTCCCGCGTCAACGATGAGCTGACTGACTGTCATAAACATATCCGCGGGCCACTCCGGCTCCTGGGCCATTGCGATGAGCAGTCGCTCTGACCCGGGAATGCCCTGGGTGCGGTCGTAGCCCATCGCGCCGCTAAACGGGAACCACTTGCCGGCCTCATTGGCAGCCTGCTGGGCCTGCTTCGCCGCCTCCACATCCACCCGGTCAGGCGTGAACTCCATGTTCGCCTTGACCTCTTCCCAGGCGCTCGGGGTCTTTATTTTGAAATCAATACATTCGGGGGTGGACATTATGTTCTTCCAGTTTTTCCGCAGTGCCCCATCTGCGTTCCACGCGATGGTGTACTCGTCCGTCTCCTCCACTACCTGCGTGGGCAGACGCAGACTGCCGTCAAAACCGTAGCCCGAAAACTCGTATCCGAAATACCCATCAGGGCTCTGGTCCTCAGGCAGACCTTCCTGATGCCAACGCGTGATGGCGGTAGACCATGGACTATCGTGGATGGCAATGCGGTCAGGCTCCTGGAAGTTTAGTGCAGCATCTACTCGTTCACGACCTGTCATTGTGTTGTCCTCCTGTGGGTAGC
>JALGTI010000267.1 GCA_029821455.1 Candidatus Zipacnadia bacterium
GTCAGCCAGTGAGGCTGCCGACCAAATAGCGCTTGCCAGACACTTCTCAGCCAGCCAAGTACGCTGTTCTTTGATGGCTTCCCTTTCCCTTTACGCACCTGCTTCATCTGCAATAACCTGCTAGGGAGGAAGGTTTGAAAAACGGGCGAGGCCATCTCGACCTCGCCCGGTTCGCTGTACTCAATTCAGAAGTCTTTGGGGAAGGGGGTGCGGGGGAAACAGCTTTTCTTCAGAAAAGGGTTACCCCCGCAAATGCCTTTTCCCCACTCTTACTCTTTCTTCAGCCACGGCATCATTGCCCGCAGCTTCTGGCCGATCTCGACGATGGGGTGGTTGTCGCCCTCACGAAGCAGCGCGTTGTACGTGGGCCGGTTGGTCATATTCTCCAGGATCCACTCCTTGGCGAACGAGCCGTCCTGGACCTCGCGCAGCATCTGTCGCATCTCGTCGCGGGTGTCTTCGTTGATGATCCGGGGGCCACGGGTCAGGTCGCCGTAGGTAGCTGTGTCGGAAACTCGCCGGCGCATGCCCTCGATGCCGAAGTTGTGGATCAGGTCGAGGATCAGCCCCAACTCGTGGCAGACCTCGTAGTAGGCGATCTCGGGCTGGTAACCAGCCTCAACCAATGTGTCAAATCCTGCCATTATCAACTCCGTTACCCCGCCACACAGTACCGCCTGCTCGCCAAACAGGTCGGTCTCGGTCTCTTCGGCGAAGGTGGTCTCCAGAACGCCGGCCTTCGTCGCCATAATCGCCTTGCCATAGGCCAGGGCAGTTTGCAGGGCATTGCCGGTATAGTCCTGGAAAACTGCCACCAACGAGGGGACGCCGGTGCCGGCCTCATAGCACTCGCGGACGAGCGCGCCGGGACCCTTGGGGGCGATCATCCACACATCCACGAATGGCGGTGGGACAATCTGGCCGTAGTGGATATTGAAACCGTGTGAGAAGATCAGCGAATTGCCCTCGGCCAGGTTGGGTGCGATGAGGTTCCTATACACCGAGGCCTGGACGTGGTCCTGGGTCAGGATCTGGATCAGGTCAGCGGCCTTGGCCGCCTCGGCGGTCTCAGCTACCTCCCAGCCGTCGGCTACGGCCTTCTCGTAGTTCGGGGTGCCCTCCAGTTCCGCAACGATCACGTCACAGCCGCTGTCGCGCAGGCACAGGGATTGGGCGCTGCCCTGGATTCCGTAGCCGATAATGGCGATCTTCTTGCCATCAAGCACAGAAAGGTCAGCGTCGTCATCATAATAAATCTTGGCAGGCATCTTCATAACTCCTTTCCAGTTTAGGACAAAATCTCAGAGTCGCACAAGGCCACCGCAACGGTCTGCGCCCCTGGCCAGATGTGCCATTCCGTTTGTCTCGAGATAATCCTTCCCGGCCTCTAGGTTTATTGAGCCTTATGCAGCAGGCCAGCCGGTGAGGTCGCAATAAAAGGATAGAGGCCGCTTTCGACATTAAGGTAGACATCCTCTAGTACAGAATCAGGCAGCTTCTCGCAGGTAAGCACAATATACTCGGTACCTTTGGGTATACTCAGGTTGATGTGCTCTGGGCGCACAATCTCGTTTTCATAAACCTGCTTCCCCGAATCCGTTCTGATGCTCGCTCTTATGGCCTCGCCAATGCCCTCTACCTTTATTCCCAGCACAACATCCCTGCTGCCTTCTTCTAGTAAGCAATACAAAGGGGGGAGCTTTGTGATGAACCGCCCTTGTATGCCATTCCCAACACAGACTGCATACGGATGGGAGGTGCTGACAATCTCACAGGCGTTGCTGCCAGTGTTCAGGAGCAGGCCATACACACCTGATGCTTCAGCCATAGCGGAGACCGTGGCCGGCTTGTCCTTCCGAATGAGGCCGTGAGCAATCTCGCTCCCCTCAGGGCTCACCAACAAGAACTGACCAACATCCCGGTAGTTGCCGACCTGGCGAAAGGCCAGTTCAAGGGCAATGTCATCCCCCTCCCTGACGTAGAAGTAAAGTGTATTCCTGTTCCGTAGCCGTGGGTTGTCACCGGGCTTGCCGTCCGGTGCGTAGGGCACCAGATCAAAGGGCTTGAATCCGTGGGATGTGAGGGGGATCACGGGCGCCTCAAAGGTTCGCACCGCGAGGCGGCTTTGGTAGTTGGGATCGGCAGCAAGCTTATCCAGTTCATCATCAGCCTGCTTGATAGCGGCCCAGAACTCTGCGGGCTTAGCAGGCAGCGGCGAGTAGTCCGGCGCCGTGAATGTTTGCATCGTGTAGATCCAGTAGCCCTGCGAGTTCTTGGCGCAGTAGTAAAGGTTCTCCGCCAGGTTCTGCGGCGGAAACCTGCTCTGCCACACCCCGCACAGTAGGTCCACGCTCGCACCGACCTCGCGGAACTCTCGTTGAACCTCAGCCACATATTCGGTGTAACCGGTGCTGTAGGTGTGCTCGGTGAGGCACAACACGGGCAGTCGTAGGAGTCCGAAGCCGCGAGCCATACCGCGATTAAGCGGGGAAGACAGATAGTCGAGGTGCAGCACACCGATGCTGATGTCTCTGTTCACTGCATGCAGGGCTCTGCGGGAGGCGGCCGCCATCTGCTCTATTCGGCTGACCTGGAAATCGCTGTAGGCCTGCTCCAGGCCTGCGTCAGCGAGGGCCTTCGCGCGTTGGGCCGGTTCGGGAATGGCTGCGTCGCCGTGGCCCTGGGCAACCATAAAACGCTTGTAACATTCCGCGCAGTAACACGGCCCTGGATAGATAGTAAAGTCGGCCCCATACATCTCATTGTCAATGCAGATGGCATTAAGTCTGTCCCCACTTAGTGCTTGAGCGGTAGCAACGATGCGCTCGGTGATACACTTCTGCCAGAAGGCGCGACTGTTGGGACACGGGGTGTTCGGATACTCAATGCCATGACTGTCAACATACCTGGCATAATCTGGTATCCACTTCTCCTCATGGCCCCCCCAGAAGTTGACGACAGGCATAAATGCCAGGCCGTTTTCCCGGCAGGCCCCTGCCCAGTTTCGCAACATTTCGCGTGTCGAGTCGTCAATCGTATTTTCGATGCCACCAAACTTCACAATCGCGGCGTTCATCCCCACTTGCCCCATCTGTGGCAGCAGCTCAATATCGCTGGGGCCCATATATCCCCCCCGCAGGCGAGCAGCCAGTTTCCCTGAGGCACCTACAGACTCTGAACGGCTAGCTCCTACCACAATAAAGGCAAGGGCAAGCAGCCACACGACCGAAGTGATGACAGCTTTCGTGTTCATCACAGTTAATCTACCTCCTAAGCCGAATCTCCTCTGGCCCTAAACGCCCGGCCAAAGACCAACCCCACCAGCACACCAATGGCGATGAACACGAGTACATTGATGACAAATACGCTGACCCGGTGCAGGCCCACGTAGTCATTGGCCGGGTCATAGCGCACCATCCAGCAATAGTAAATCCACATCACATAGAGCAATGGCCCCAGACAGGCAACGGCCAGGCCCTTCAGTAACCCACGATCTTTCCGGCGCATTGCCAGTCCCGCGATGACTCCCCCGACAACAAGCAGCGCCGTGGCAATCTGCACGGCCATCCGGAACGTCTCCAGGTTGACCAGTTCGCTCATCTCATCCATCGTTCGACCGGGGCCGGCTAGGTGGGCTGCATGCCGCGCACCACGACCACCTTGCCGGTGCGCACCATTTCCGTGATGCCGTATTCGCTCATCAGGCGCACGAAGGCGTCAATCTTCTCCTCATCGCCGGTGACTTCAAAGACAAGGTTACCATTGCCCACGTCCACACACTCACCACGGAAGATGTTGCATAGCTCAATTATCTCGGAGCGTTTCCCCGTGGGCACCTCCACCTTGCACAGGCACAGCTCGCGTTCCACTACCGCGTCATTGGTGTGGTCCAGGACAGCGATGACATCCACCAGCTTCTCAAGCTGGTTGCAGATCTGCTCCAGCGTCAGGTCGTCACCCTCCACAGTGAGGGTGATGCGTGAGACAGTATCGTCTTCAGTGATGCTGACGGCCAGGCTGTCAATGTTAAAACCACGCCGTGCAAACAGACCGGCGCAGCGGGCCAGCACGCCAGGCTTGTTTGATACTAGAACTGAAATTGTATGCTTCATCATTCTACCTCCCGGCGCTTCCAGGTGATTAGGTGATTATAGCATATTCTCTTGCTTGGTGCTATGATTCCGCCACAGAATCAAGCCCACTCCAACGGGACCAGAAGGATGTTGGCGGTGGTTGAGCGAAACAGCTACAATGACGAATGCCCGGGCCTGCAGACAATCTTCGGCACAGACGGCGCGAGGGGGATTGCGAACGCAGATTTGACGCCCGATCTGGCGCTCGCGATCGGTCGCGCCTTTGGCGCATGGCTTGTGGGGCATAATCAGACGCCTGAGGTGCTGTTGGGCCGCGATACGCGGGCCTCGGGCACGATGCTGGCAGCGGCCACCAGTGCCGGCTTGTGCAGCACAGGGGCTGCCGTCGCAGATTGCGGTGTGATAACAACCCCCGGTCTGTGCTTGCTGACGCGCACGGAGGCGAAGGCGGGTGGGGTGATTATTTCTGCTTCGCACAACCCTCCGGCTTTCAATGGCATAAAGCTCATTGACTCCCAAGGCCGGAAGCTCGCTGATGAGATCGAACAGACCATTGAGGATTATGTGTTCGCTGAGGAAGACCTGGCCCCGAAGCCAACTGGCCGGAATGTCGGCACAGCCAGGCAGTACCCGGCTCCCTGCGTCCAATATCTAGACCTGCTATTCGAGCAGCTTGATAGTTCGTTCTCGCTCACAGGGCTAAAGGTGGTGCTCGATTGCACTTTCGGAGCCGCTTTCGAACTGGCGCCGCAGGCCTTCAAGCGCGCTGGTGCTGAGGCCACCGCCATCAACGCCACGCCCGACGGCAGCAAAATCAATGTACGGTCTGGCGCCTTACACCCCCAACAGCTTGCGGACGAAGTGGTTAGCCAAGGCGCTGATCTCGGGGTGGCGT
>JALGTI010000268.1 GCA_029821455.1 Candidatus Zipacnadia bacterium
CCTCGTAGCCAACAGTCTTTGCACCTGGGAGTCGTTCTTAGGTATGAATTCGATTATCAGGGAGTTGCACAGGCCGCTGAGAAAGCCTGCGATCCTGTCCAGAGGCAGGTTGTTTGAAATTGCCAGATGATGGATGAGCGCCAGGGCCAACAGCATATCGGCCGGCCCACGTTCAGCAAAGGACATGCGCTCCTCGCCGGCCCAGCCAAGCCCCGGGCTGGGATTGGTCAGGTCGAGCACCAGCGGGAGTATGGCTGTCTCACCCTCGCTGCGACATTGGCGATAACTCTGTTCGACTGCAGCGGGGTCAAGGTCGAGGCTGATGGTCTGGATGCCCCGGTCGCTGGCAAGCCGGCTGAAGAGCCCTATGTTGGCGCCCAGGTCCCAGACAACCTGCGGGCCTACCTCCTCGATGAATTCGCTGACTATCTGCTTCTTATGCTCTAGCGCTTCCTCCGAATAGTTGGTATCCTCGTAGTACTCGCCCCACTGCGTACCCGCCACCCGCCACTTCAGCCTCTTGACGGTTGATTCGAGGCTGTCAATCAGGCCCCGCAGGGCCAGCAGGCTCATCTTCTTGCCGGTCGGCTTGATCGGCTTATCTGCATAGAAACGCTGGCTTCTCGCGTGAAGATGGATGTGGGTGGAGAGGCCGAAATTGAGCCGGGTTCTGAACGGCAGGAGGGAACTGGCGAGGTCCAACGGCACGCCGTCTATATAGAGCCGCAGCAGTTGGCCAAGTCTGACATCTTTGTAGCTGCAGAGCGCCAGCGGGGCCAGGAAGTGTTGGCAGAATTGCCTGTACGCCACCCATGGCTGCCCCTCGCGGTATCTCTCGAACGAGAGAGTGTCAATCAGCAGCGGCTTGCCACCCACAAACTGGATGTTGTAGACGCTGCTGTCCTTCAGCGTCATGCCGTGGTCCAGTGCCTGCTGCTGGATGGCCAGGGTGGTCAGGGCTGCATCCTGGAGCTGACTGAAGCACCATTCGTATGGATACGATATGAATGGCACTGGCTCCGGCCGGACTATCTTGTACGCATCAGCCGACTGGGCATACTCGATGCTTACCTCGGTGTGGGGGATAAGGAGTCCGGCCTCCACTAACTTCTCGCACAGCCCGGACGACATAAGGTGGTCATAATGCGCTTGGTATTCTTTGTTGACCTGTCTATAGAGCTGGCCATCCTGAATGAACAGGAAGCCGCTGGGGTCCCGGAACGAACTCGGAACTCTGATAACTTGCGACATCATTGTGCATCTTCTCTGTCAGAGCTTTTCCGGGAGAAGAAGGCGATGAGCTTCTTCCAGTAAATCTTTATCAAGAAAGCTCCCCCTAGCAAACTCGCGATGAGAATCTGCAGCATGTAGCTTCCAGTACCGGGATCAATGTATGCGTGGGCCGGATGACCGTCCGCCAAAGCCAGGAGCAGCGTTAGCAAAATGATGTTGACGTGACTACCCAGAGATCGCATATTGCTCACGGCTTTCCCGACTGAATGTCATCACGCCGCCGTCATTATGACACTTTGGCAGCGATTTGCAAGGTTCTTCTTAGTTGAAGACTGAGCTGGTCAGTCCTCCGCCTCGGTGAGTACTGCCAGGGCTTCCTCGGCCTGGGCTGCGGCGGCGGCCATCATATCTTTGCCGCCGGGACCGACAATCCTCACGTGCGGAGCCACGCGCTGACGCAGGTCAAGCATGGACTGATATGCGTGGCGCGCCTCGTGCAGTTGGCCACGCTCCTCGTACAGTTCACCCAGAGCCAGATAGCACTCGGCCTCGCACAGTTCGGCCCCATTGCCCTCTGCGCAGGCCCCCTCAAGCTCGTGATAGGCGTGCAGCAGATCCACAAGCTCCGGCTCGTCCAGTGAATACGGCCCCCTGGCGATATCCATCCACTTGGCAGCGGCGATGACAGCGGCGTTTTGGGTGTCGAACTCCAGTCCTGCCCCGGCCGGCTGCCCGCCTGGGCGCATAACTGAGCCCTCCGCATCGGTGTGCAGGCAGCCAAACGCATGCCCGATCTCGTGCAGTAGCGTCTGGCGCACCGCCTCAGGGGTGAGCGTCCATTCCGCGCGCACCTCGTAGAGCCTGCCGGATTGCTGGTAGCGCTGGCGGGCATAGAAGGAGATGTCGCGTACCACCGCATATCCGCGATACTGTGGCGGCGCCATCCCAAACACCAGCATCTCCGGCAGCGGCTGCCCATCAGCGGTCAGTGGTACTGACAGGAAGCCGAGTATCAGCTCCGCGTCCCTGTAGCCCAGAGGGCAAGTTTCCGCCAGGTCAGCGAGCAGAGGCACAAAGCCTGACGGCCCACCGCTGAGTTCAACTTCAGGGGCGTCCCATACAAGTGTCGCCACAATCTGGAGGTGTATCCCGAACTGATCCTTGAGAACCTTTGAGCAATAGCGAATGCGGTCACGTATCTTCTGTCGCCACTGCGGATCCTGGGTCGCTTTGCTGTCCGCCGCTGCCACCACTTTCACTATGCGGGTTGAGGCCAGTTGCTCTTGTATGAACTCAGCCACGGCCTGCGCCTCGGCCTGATTGCCCAGCTCTTCGCAGAGTGCCCCGGCGCGGCGCAGACTGTGTAGCATGTCGCGGACGGGCAACGCAGTGAAGGCAATACTCTGAAGGCGTTGCTCTAGCGAGCCAGATTGCTCCCACACTTCGCGGGCATCGTCATCCCAGCCGGCAGCCATCAATCCAGTCGCCAGGTTCAGGATTATGTGCGCATCCTCGGCAGCCAGTGTCGAGTACTGAAGAGGGGCGGCGGGCAAAGAGCGCCACAGCTCCCGCGCCAGGGCGATGTCGCCGTCCGCAAGCGCCTCGCCAATCTGGGGCACAGTCTGACCGTTGGCCCCCGGGACGGGGCTAGCAGTCAGCACGACTATCAGAATACATAAGTAGCGAGGAAGTGAGGTCATAGCTAGTCACTGACCTACGCCCTGGCCTCCTCTCTGAAGGGAGGGGGAAAGAGGCGTGGGTTGGTAGGCAAGACGCTCACACTGCCCCACCCACGGTCGTAGGGCAAGCTTCTCCTTCGATTAGCTCAGGACGATGAGCCGTCGAACCGCAGCTTACCTGTTGTCTGCCATTGCAACCGACTGTTCCGCGGGCAGCATGCCTGTGCTGCAGGTGCCATCGGTATCCCGCGGATGGTCGGAGGGCCAAATGGGGGACGTTTGGGCCCCCATCTGGCCCACTGCGTAGTGGGCTGGATGCTTCGCATTCAGCCCCTCCAAACGACCGCGGGCGAGACGCCTGCGGCACCTATCCTTGACGGCCGGGCGATTACCCAAACAGCTTCATCTGGCCTTCGGCAGCGGCCCGCTGGCGCATCAACTTCTGCTTGTGGACGAACAGCGCTTCGCAGATGTGCGGCACATCCTGGACACCTCGGACCGGGGCAGCCTCGCCGTCGAGAAGCTTGTTGTTCCCGACGGTCTTCTCGATTCTCTGTCGCCATTCCACCGCATAAAGCAGTCGCCCCTGCTTGAGCGCGGAAGCGGCGGTGTTTATTGAGCCGCCTTCGGCCCCTGACTGCACCACGATGGTCCCGCGCGCGAGTACGGATTGCAGCCGATTGCGTGCCATCAGACGCGCCACCGAGGGCTCCACCTCAGGCGGCTGCTCAGAGATGATGCTGCCGCGCTCGGCAATCTGCCGAGCCAGTTCGATGTTCTCGGTGGGGCGGATTGTGCGGATGCCACTGCCTAGTACCGCAATCGTGCGCCCACCGCCTTCCAGTGCGCCCGTGTGGGTGGCGGTGTCACAGCCTCGTGCCAGGCCGCTGACCACCGTACAGTCGTGCTCAGCAAATGCCCGCCCCAAGGCTCGCGCCATTTCCAGGCCATCCTGTGTGGGGGAGCGGGTGCCGACAATGTTCACAGCCGGGTCATCCAGGGGCACTATACGCCCGGCCATGCACACCACTGGTGGCCGATTCCGCAGGTCGTGCAGAATGGCCGGATACTCGGTCTCAAAGTCACACAGCACCGCAATGTGCTCATCGGCGAGCACCTGCCATTGCGCTTCGACTTTGGTGAGCTGATCCTCCAGGTCCAGGATCGCGCGCACCTGGTCGGCCTCCAGCCGCAGTCCCGGAGCCGATAGCTCCTGCTCGGAGGCCGATAGCACCTCCAGCACGCCCCCGAAGTAAGCCACCAGCCGCCGGAAACCGGCCGGTCCTAACTTACCGGCCCACATCAGGGCAATCTGAACCAGCTTGCGCTGCCCATCGTCCGCCTGCACGTCTGCACGTGACCCTTACCCTCTCCGGAGCTTTCCACGTACTACTAATTGGCCACCGGCGGGCCTATCTCCTGCCTCCTTGCAGAGGTTGCCAGCACCGCCGGGCCCTTAGATGGTAGGGCAAGCTTCCAGCTTGCCCGTAGTCTGTCATTGTAACCGACGACAGCGCAGGCTGGAAGCCCGCGCTATCCACCATTGAGGATTGAGCCCGGCGGCTGCGAGTGTCTTGCCCTCGCACGGTGCGCGAGGGTGCGCCACAGTGTCCAGCCAACCAGAATTGCCGCGACGCACACAAATGTCGCCGCCAGGTAGGGCGCTTCCAGGCTGAAGTGCTGGGCTACAGAGCCACCAATCAACGGGCCAGTCAGAAAGCCTGCCCCGACCACCGCCTCGTGAAATCCGGCCACCCGACCACGGCCTTCCTTGCGACCATGGAGGGTGTAGAACTGGCTCGCCACGAATGCCACAGCCTGGGCGCTGCCGCACAGGGCAAAGGCGACGGCATAGACGGGCTTGGTGCGGAACGCAAATGCGCAGAGCATCGCCAGAGCCGCCAC
>JALGTI010000012.1 GCA_029821455.1 Candidatus Zipacnadia bacterium
CGCGGCGGCGGTTGTTCTTCCCAACGAAGTCAGAGGGCGAGGAGTAGCCGGCGCCCGACCTTGTCCGCATGACCGAGCGCTATGCTCACCGTGTATCCGATCAAGGTGGCGCAGGCCATGGGCGCGATCGAGGAGGGCAGTGAGAGCAAGTGAGTGCGGGCAGCAGACTACCGAAGATGCCAACGTGCAGTCCTTAGCCAAAGGCCCAGTGACGTAGCAGAGAGGAATACCTATCGCTGTGTGTGGCACAGGAGGCAATCCGGATGAAGGTAATTGCATTCGTCGGCAGTCCGCGCAAGGGTGGGAATACTGACCGGCTGGTTGAGGAGATTCTAACCGGGGCAATGGAGGCCGGCCATCAGACTGAGAAAGTGTATCTGATGGACTATGCCCTCACGCCTATTGATGCCGTATATGGTGACGAGATGAGCTGGACTGACCCGCGTCAGGATGTAGCGGATGAGCTTATTAACAAAATGGTGCAGGCGGATGTGGTGGTCCTGGGGTCGCCGGTCTACTGGTTCGGTATCAGCGGGCTGCTGAAGCTATTCATTGATCGCTGGTCGCTGTACCAGCGCGATGGGCAGCGGCTGATGGAATTGACGGCTGGCAGGCGGATGGTGGTAGTCTTGGCTATGGCTGATCCGCAACCCGGTTATGTTGAGACGGTGCTGGCGCCGCTGCGGCAGGCTGCAAAGTGGTTGAAGATGGAATGGGCGGGGCAGGTTATCGCCTCGGGGGTCAGCGACCCAGGGGACATCGAGAGCCATCCACAGGCGCTCTCCGAGGCCCGCGAGCTAGGTAAGTCGCTATAGACCCACCGTGTGCATTGGAGGGCGGGGAGCAGGCATTCATTGAGGACGAGGTGTTGATACCATGAGCGAGATGAAGAACAGGGACTTGCGCCATGCGGTGCTCTATGCGCGCGTGTCCTCCAAGCAGATGGTGGCGGTGATGGCCACCGTGTGCAAGGCCTGCCGGCAAGTCGCATAAACTGCGTCTTCGATGGGGAAAAGCTAGTCGCTACCTACAAAAGACCCTTCTGCTGGTTCGCAGAAGGGTCCCTGCGTCCTGTATGGCGGGCCGTCCGGGACGACTTCACAGACTTCTTCCGCAGCGAGGAATGCCTGGAGCTAGCGCGCGCAGTGGCATGATAGTGCCATCCGGGAGCACAAGACTGGTCCATCTGGCTCCCTTTCGTGAAGTCATTTCGCAACAAACTGGCAGCAGCTTCGGGGGATCTGCTATCAGTCTTCGCGGTGGTGAGAGAGCTAGCCGCATGCGGGCCGGCCTCGTGGAGAGCGAGACTGCTCCAACCTAACAAGGCAGCGAATGCCTCACCACCCCTAGTGTTCACTGGCTGACTCCCGAGGCGTCAGCCGGCTCCTTGCCTTTCTCGGCCCACAGCAACCCAGCAATGCGATGGCTTGACTGCGAACATCGGATCCGAGCAACCTGCGGTCGATAGGTGTTATTAGGCCTCGTGGTAAAGAGGCTGTGCATAGCGCAAAGCAGATGCAGCAGGACGCGTGACGTTGTCGTAGGTCTGCTGCGTCTAACAAGGTCTGAGGAAGTGCACTCTAGCGCGTACCGGACCTTGCAACACTGGTATAGTGGGCGAGCAGATCCCTTACTCGTCTCGGGAGTGCCGGCCCTAGGTTGATATCCTTGATCTTGCCAGCTCCGACCAGTCTCAGGAATGTGCCTTTCTCGTCACGGGACAAGGCACGGTAGTCTGAGCGCCATTCATTTGCCCCATTCGTTTCATACCGGCGTCGATGTATGATGTAGTCGTCGGGCATGAGGCATATTTCGATGAACTCATCTGCAGTTGCCCCGAACGCAGCTTCGAAGAAGTCCCGCTTCGCGCTGACGACGCCTCTGGTGGCCAGGAGGATGCACTGCACACCACGAAGCAGTCTACGGTTCCAATGCTTCCCAACGTAGGACCGATCCGTGGCATTCAGCGGTATGTACTTCATTGGAAAAGAGTTGACTTGAATGTCTAATCGATCGGCGAGCTCAACGCTAGTCCTGATGCGCTTGTAGAAGTCCTGAGGGGTATCTTCGAAGTTGTACAGTACGTAAGTCGAGATGTTGCGTACGCCATAATCGCTGGCTAACACCACACGGGAAATGTAGAGCTCCTCGAGTGAGATCATGTCAAAGGCGAGGCGAAATGGGCTAATCGGTATGTCCGACAATAGGGCCATCTTATCCTCGGTCAGAAGCCTGATGTCCAAACCTTGATTGAAGTCCACATGGCGTACCCTCCCATTAAGCCTTGCCTCGCGACCAAAGCCCGAATCGATGATGTCACCAACGATGCGTTCGAACTGGTCCGACGCCAGTACATTGTTATCCAGCAAGACTAAGTGTTGCTTTGGTCCGAACACCTTATCAATCGTGTCCAAGTGACGTTTCAGGGGTAGATAGTGCACGAATTCGGGCTCGATAGCACTTACTGCACAGAATGGGCAGTCGTTCGGGCACCCGCGCGTCGCGTAGGCTATGTATGAGTCGTTGAGAGCGTATTCATGCTCGATATCCTCGAGCATTTGATAATCTGGTATGAGTGCGTCGATGCAAGTCCGATCTCCACTATCTAGCATACCGGGCTTATCGAGCAGACCCCTGATCGCCCTGGCCCCTGTGTGCTCCTCGAGCTCGTCACCTAGTAGCGTAGCCATAACACCGCCAGCCACTATCTCGCCGGGATGCTGCACACAGTCGCGGTAGAAGTCTATCGTCTCCAGGATGACCTTCCAAGAGAACGTGAATGTGGCGCTGACATAAACACGGTCCCAAGTCTCCTCCGCAGCCATGCGGTCCCGGCCTCTCACGAACCGCACGAAATCGCCGCGAATCTTGTGATAAGTGGACAACTTCATGAGCCCGAGAGGAGGAAAGCCATTCCTGTAGTCGGGATCCACCAACAGGATTCTCATCATGTTTTGGCGCTCTCCAAAGGTTGGCTGATCTGCCAAACAAACCCTAGTAGGAGTTTGGGCAATTCCCGCGTCACTTCGTGGCTGGAGTCCAAGCGCGGAGGTCCGTTGCCACGGGCTAGGAAGTCACACAGGAACTCTTGAATGAGAACCTCCAAGCCACCGTATGCATATTCCTCGATGCGTGCGATCACTTTCTCATCATCTTGGATCGACTCGAAGTTCATTGCGTTTTCCTCGAGAACCATCGCATAGTAGCATGTCCACTCTTCTGGCGTTATGGTACGAGACCAGAAGCGCTCACCGGCTTGGGCACTCAATGGCCGAGAACACTTGCGCTGATAACCCAGACAAGCGCAAATGAAGAATAGCTCATGTTGATCGCCCACTGCTAGATTGCGCAACTCCACATAGAGGTCCGCGTGCCTATTGGCGGTCCGCACGCGGATTTGGCCATCCATTCTCATCAAACTTCATCCTCCCTCGACAGGACCGCAAACGCGTCACTAACACTCGTTTCTTCCACTACTGTCGAGCCATCCATGGTGGATCTGAGATGCACAAAACGCCCCCAGTGTCCTCCATCTCTAAGCCATCGGGCTTCGGTACGCCTGAACTCGGTATCAGTCGCGAGTAGAATCCACTGACTGCAGACCTCTGGCAGTGCGCTAATCAGGTTCTGCCGGTGCTCTGATGAGAGTCGTCCAAAGGGCGCGTCCATGAAAAGCGGCATCTGGAGCACAGGTGAATCAGTTCCACATGCGCAACGCGCCAGCGCAGTAATGAATGCGATGGAGGTTATCTGCCGCTGTCCACTTGATATGTTCGCAAGAAATGGGTCTCCGGACGGACCGTAAACCTGGAGGGCATATCCTTCATCCACGACAACCCGTTCTATGCTGTGCCTCCCTAACTCATCTATGAACTGGCGCAAGTGTTCCGACGCGTACTGGCCGATCAGGTTGCGGATTTCGGACGTGAACTCCGTGTGAACAGATGAGAGCACATCATGGATACGGCGCGCCAGCCTTGCTCTGGCGACCAAGACATTTGAACGCCTTAACTCCTCGTCCTTCTCCTCAAGCTGAATAGCTACCCTATCACGTGTGCTTGACAGGTCGTTGAGTTCCTCGCCAAGTTTCACACGATGCGCCTCTTTCCCGCGTATCCTAAGCTCCACCAACGTTCGCTGTTCTTCTAGCTCCTTCGCATCCTGTCTGTTAGACGAGCCAATCCGTTCGTCAAGCCTTTCGATCTTCTGTCCAACGCTCTCAGCTTTGTTTGTGGCGTTTCCGTACTGAAAGAGCAGCATATGCGCCTTGTCGCAGATGTCATCTCTCTTGCTCATCACATCGCTGAGATACCGCCAGAGATCTAAGGCCGCATCGTGAATGGCGGGATCGCCCACTTTCTCGTGCCATGCAATGATGTGTTGCCAAGCCTCGGAGCCCTCACGAACCTCGTGGCCGCAGATGCATTTGTGGTCTTCGAGTATCTTCTCTATCAGTTCACGCCTGATTTCCGGAGGGATTTCGCCCCTCTTCTTGCGTTGGTCTATACCAGCGAACACTGCTGAAACAGTCGGCATGACCAGTAGCGTCGCCGTCTTGGCCGTATGCGATCTCATCTCTTCCAGGAAGCTCTGCATATCTTGTTCGATGCTTGCCAACTCCGCTTCAGCGCCTTGTCTCTGTTCCACCAAGTGGCGGATTTCAGCGTATTCGCTCAAGAGTTGATCCAGCCTGCGCTTCTCGTCTATCCCCTTTTCAACCTCATCTGCCAGTTCATTCAAGCCAGCCTTGACTCCAGTAATCTTATTGTCGACTTCCCGGAGCTGATTCGCGAGCCTCGCCCGCTCCACATCAATCTGATCACCTACTTGGTCTTCGAACCCGTCACTCACCCGCTTTGCTACCTTGATGGCTTTCTCCAGCGCGTCCACATTGAGCAAGCACCTGATTCCCTTGGCTATCTCTTGACGCTGCTGTCCACTTGCGCGCGTCAGCCGCTCTATCCTCTCGCCGTCAAACAGAAAATAGTCCTTCATCCGTCTATCGAGTATCTTCTGTACGATGGCGTCGACCTCAGCTGGGTCTTCGATGATCTTGGTGTTGCCGCTTCGTAACGTAATCTGCAGCCTGATAGGTCCGAGTTCCTCGAGCACGCCCTCCTTCGTCAGCATGCCCCGCAACTCTCGCCTGAGGACATGGCGCTCGCCATTTGCGCTAAACTCAGCCTCGACGTAGGCACTGACAGGTGTATTGGCCGCTGCTTCTCGCAGAACTGTAGTATTGACCAGCTGGAGTTCCTGCTGAGGCGTGTCGTCGTCCTGAGACAAGCGGCGGTCACCGAACAAGCAGAAGATGAGCGCTCGATAGATCGTCGTTTTCCCTCGGCCATTCTCCCCAAAAACCACCGTTGCATTCGTCCCACCAGGCTCCTTGGCGAATTCGATCTGTTGCGTGCCCTTGAACTGTCGGAAATTGCTAAGCGTCAGCTTTTCAAGAATCATGATCGGTCGAAGCCTCCTCTGCCGCAGAGGTGGCTTGCCTTATTAATGCCGATAACTGCTCGACCACTGCACCTTCTGAATGGGTCTGGGATAACTCTACCGCTCGCACCGCGAGATCGCGGACCTCCGGCTCGTACTCTCCGAGCCTGTCTGCAATTCGACGGTTTATCATCTGCATTTCCATCCCTCCGCCCTACTCGGCTTCGCCGACAAGATCCCTTTCATGTGCCTGAAGCTCTGCGTGGATCTCCCAGGGCTTCTTGTCAAGCAGGTCCAGCATTTGGTATTTGTCCAGAATGTCACGTATCTGAGCCCGTGCTTGAAAGAAGTTGGTGGCAGCAGAGGCAAATTCGGAAAAGCGTGGCATTTCCCGCCGCAGCAGACTCGCGCCCATTTCGTCCCTTCTCTGGATCATGCTGGAGTTGGGCACGACGACAAAATCGTAGACCGTTGCTCTGTTCTTTCCCTCCGCCTTACGCAGAATCCTGCCACGTCTCTGAATAAACTCTCTGGGGTTACTTGTGCTGGCAAGCAAGAACGCAGTCTGCGTCGCCGGAACATCTACACCTTCATCGAGGCACCTGACTGCCACCAGTGCCTGAAGATCGCCCTCCGCGAAACGCGAAAGGATCTCCTGCCTTTCAACCGCTGACACCGTGTGCACGAACTCGTGGCACCGGAGGCCCAAGTTGGACACTTCATTGAGAACATGCGAGTGTGTCCCTGGGGCACAGTATATTAGAACGTGTTTCAACTCGCTTCTGGATTGTCCCTGTTGCTGTATGAGATCGCGCAGAATCGATAACAGCTTTGGAATCTTCGCCCGTGCGCCTGCCACTATTCTGGCCCTCTTCAGAAGTAGCCGCTTAAGGTCTTCATTTTCATCGGTCAAACGAGCGCCATCGCCAATAAGCACACCAATCCGGGTACTTAGGGATGCGTAGTCCTCCATTTCGTCCGGTCCCAGGCTAGCCAGAACCGGTAGATACTCATAGGGAGCCAAGTATCCTTGTTCCACGGCTTTGCCCAACGGGAACTCAAAGCAAATGTCGCCGAAGTAGGAGGTAATCGCCTGACTTCCCTCCGGGTCCAACCACCTCCGCGGAGTCGCTGACAGACCCAATCGCATCCTAGCTCGAGGTGTCATGGCGTTTCGCAACTGGTGCGAACCCAACGAGTGAACCTCATCCCCGATGAGCATCGTGTACTCTGGGTTGAGGCCCTTGATAGTCCGAGCAAACCTCTCTGACGCCGCGGTCTGGTGTACGACCAATAAGCAAAGAGCTGACACCCCTCCGACGCTGAAATCTTGCACTTTGGACACGACGTTCAATTGCCAATTTCCGTGTGCACTGGAGCAATGATTCGGGCGAAAACCGAACTGGACGCAATCCTTCTGCCATTGATCGAGCAGGTGCAGATAAGGTACGGCGATGATTACGGCCAGTTTCCCTAGGGCTTGATACCGGTCCACGGCTGCTGCAAGCGCTGTGTAGGTCTTTCCAACGCCGGTCGCCATTTCCAGAAGACCTTGACAGTTGCTAGCTAGCCAAGCTTGCAAGGCAGCCTCCTGATAGCCACGCAGTTCTACGGCGCGCCCTGGGGTGTCTCGAGAATAGACAACACGAGTCAGAGAGGCCTCTGGCAATGAGTACGGCCGGGCGGACCGAGACCGCAGCCTAATCAGCTGGTCTCGCACAGCTTCCGGTATCGCATGCGTGTTGAACTGCGGGTTGTTTCCGTGCCAGAGGCTGGTGAGGCGACGGTAATGCGCATCGACGTAGGGCCGCTGTCCCAGTTCCCAGGATTTGAAAACCGAGAATGCTTCGCCGTTCAACGTGCCCTGTATCGAATCGTTGAACGACCCGTGAAAGGCGACCATATCCCCTGCTTCATCCGTGAACACTCCGACCTTATCGTGGTAGTTGCCGCCCTCAAAGCCTCTTCGGGGAAGAGCGAACCTGAAGTCGAGGACTCCATCAGCAACCATCCATGCTAGCGCATTCAGGGTGTCTTCTTCGAGTGAGCGCTCAAGCTCCTCAATGTTCCGCTCTAGGGCCCGCCTTAGGACTTCGTCTTGGCGTGCTTCTGACCCAAGCTTCAATGCTTCCAGATCACCCGATTCAAGAACTGGCGAAAGGACGATCCTAGCTGTGCCACCGTGCCGAACGAAGTCGCTCACACCTTCCGAAGCGACTCGCAACCACCCCGACGAGAAGAAGCCTACTCCCCGGACATACTCTTTGGACATGTGGAGGAGGGGCACCAGAAGGTCCCGAGTTAAGTCGTAGGTTGAGCTATCATAGACAGGTAGCAATGAGAGAGATCTAAGCATCTGCACCCAACTCCGCCAACATGATAGCTTTCCCCCTGATGCACACTCTGTCACCGTCACCCAGCATGCTTGGTGTTACGCGCTTTCGTATGATGCCCTTCGTTCTCATGAATTCCTCGAACTGCTGCAGTTGACTGGCTCCCTGGAATTCGTCTGCTAGTATGCGATACACGAGGTCCTCAAACCTCTGGATCTCGTGCTCGTTTGGCGACTCCACGAAAGCATTTCGTGCATTACCCAGCACTTGGAAGCGTTCCTGGCTTTCGAGCAGTTCCGACAGGAGGGTCCTAGTCCATGCCAGCCCTGCCCCCAGACTGGGCAAGCCCTGCAACTCCATCAGTTTTTCAACCAGTTCGTAGCATCGGCCAGCCTTGAAGGCGCGTTTCAGTTGCTGACGCCCTATTCCCTCAATCTTTTCCTGCTTAGCGGCGGTCCATTCTAGCACATCAGCATGGATCATACTTGCCCGCGCATATCGGTACACCTGTTGGGACTCTGCTACTGCATTCACGAGCCCCCGCTTGAAACCACGGCGCTCCACGAACTCCTCTTCGAGCTCATCAATGCTGCAAGGGGCCCCCTTTTCCCTTAGGAACTCTTCGACCTCGCGCCTCATGCTCAATCTGGCCTCCGGCGTACTGTAGCGACCGATCATCGGGTAGCCCGGCATCTCAAACTGCCCCTCACCGTCCAAGTCAAGCACAGAATAGAGCATCTCCGGAGAGCGTATTCCGGCCGCCCTGCACGTGACTGCTTTCTGTCGAAAAACCAAGTCAACGGAAATGTTGTCCGTTGTACGCAAGAGATATGCTACATGCTCAGCCAATTCCCTGACTTTGCGGCTGTCGGTGCCCAGGTAGCTCAGATGACAATAGGCGGCATGGCCAACTCTGACCAGATTAGGTACGCCATACGTATGAAGATAAACAGAGAGGAGTGTCTCGTTAATGCCCAGATCCTCTGTTGCGTGGCGCCGCAACTCGTCTAGCTCAAAGGTCCCACCGGCTTCCAGCGCATATTCCTCCAGCGCGGCGGTGACTGACATCCTTTCTTTCCCCGCGAGCAGCACGGTAGGATACCTCGGGTATGATAGGCGTGCATCCGCGCGTTCGCGAAGGAGCGAGTATAGCGCTAGCGGACTGGACAAACCGGCCCTTCTCAGTTTCTCTTGATGGTGCTCGAACGCTTCGTATACGCTGTAAAGTGGGATATCTCCCTGGAGTTTGTCGAATAGTCTTTGCTCGATTCTACGAAGCAGACGATTGGGTACTTCTATGTTATACCTATGGACGAATGTGCCCTTATCCCATAAGAGAGTCTTTGTCGACCTTTCTAGCCAACTGCGAACGTTCCCGAGACTAGGCACTCGGTCGTTGAGTCGCCATTTGCTGACCTCTCCCAGAATATCTGATTGATGCATCGGCCTGCCACATCGAAGGAGGATCTCCTCCACAAGCTCTGTACGGGACCCAAACAGAAGGCGCCAGAGGGGGCCGCAGTAGGCCCTGTCATCCCTCCGCCTGATGCTAGGCTCTAGCGGCCTTAGAGCCTCTTCAATCAAACCATCTGATACGCGGACGATGTGAGAGTACTCAGGGGAGTGGCGACACCGAACTGCAATGGCGTCTTTCAGCCGTTCCCAATCAATACTCCATAAATCGTCTTCAATCCTTTCGTCCGCGTATTCCTGCGCGGCTCGGAGGAGAAACGAGGAAATGAACTTGACGCAAGCCGTGGGATCGTTGGTTCTCACCCGTCCTTTCTCAAGCCCGGCTTCGCACCAGGCCGGTAGCGCCGCAAGGAAGTCAATGAATCTCGTCGCGTGCCGCAGCTTTCCTCCATCGTTTCCCGTGACCAAGAGCGCATTCGTCAACTCAAGTTCTGTCATCTGTCCGCCGCAGGCCTTGACCAGTTTCGCAGCACGCTCGACGAGTGGACGTAGTGCAGCCTGTGCATCGACAGCTGCAGCTCGTTTTCGCACCCGCCGCTCAATCTGCTGCACTCGTGTCCCCGTTATCCCAAAGATGTCACCGACTTGGGCCAATGTCAGCGGTGGGCCGCCTTGCATGCCGCACCGGAGAGCGAACACTTCACGGGCGCGCTGTGACCGGCATATCCGTGCGAGCCACGACATCAGTGACCCATAGGGGTTGTTCGGATCGACCGGTTGGGTGGCAACCGGTGCGGGATCGTCACGTTGCCGTGCTCTACGCGCAAGTTGCCTGAGTTCCGTCGGGAGTGTCTGCGCCATCTCACATTGGAAGTCCCGTATCTCTTCTGCTGTCTTCCAGCCACAGCCGCGGGTATGGAGCAGCTGGTCCTCTGTTAGCGCGAAAAGGCCAGCAAGGTCCGAGACCCGCAACTTCTGCAAAGTCTTGTATGCCCGCACGCTAAGCTCACTCTCAAGAATCTCGGAGATGTCCTGGTCTTGATGCAGGAGACTCGTGTCTCGGATCTGGATGCGGGGGGCGGGTTGGTTGTGGCTGTTGTCAGTGGGCAAACTAGCCGCGGTCCTCCGTTGAAGCTCGAGTATCTCCTTGACTGTCTTGTCGCCACAATCGGGCGTGTTCCAGAGTTCCTCCTCGGTAAGATCGCGCAGACTCTTGCGGTCAAAGGCCCGGAGTTTACGGAGGACGTTGCGTGCACGTGCGCTCAGTTTTGCCTGGAGCATCCCCTCAAAGTCTGGTTCCGCTCGAGTCATCTCCTGCAAATGGCGGGGACTCTTCTGCACCATCTCTTGCAGATTGATAATCTCTCGCGTGGTCTTGGGGCCACAGTTGGGGAAGTGCAGTAGATCATCCTCTGTGAGCGAGAGAAGAGCCTTGACGTCCTGGACGTGCATTCTGCGCAGGACGCGCTCTGCTTTCGTACTCAGGAGTTGATAGGCCACGGACATCAAGTCTGGCCCGTTACCGTCGCTGTGCATATCCTCCATGTCGCATGCTGCCCTGGGAGTCCATTGTGCCGGAATTCCCCCACATTCCCCGAGGTAAAGAGGGGGTGCGGCGCTCCCAGGCATCACAGTTCGGCGTATCAGCTCATTTCTCCTGCAAATGACCACTTCATCGTAGCTAATAGGTAAACCTTTGGCAGGCCATTCCACAAAGGCCTGAAGCACTTCGCGGAGAAATGGAGTCGTACAAGGAGGCGGCAGGCGATGGACAGCCCACGGGACGGCGGCGCTCCCGACGAGTCTACACGCGAGAAGACCTTCGGGGATGCCTTAAGGGAAGCAATGCTCCTATCGGAAGAGCGGAAGAGGATCGACGGCCAAGCGCGCGAGCTGGCCAGCCGTTACAAGCTGGATGTCAAACGGGTCAGGCGGCTTCTGGAGAGACTGTCATATATTCTTGTGTTCGGCGGCACTCTATCGCGTTCAATCGAGGAGACGCAGAGGAGCGGCGTGCTGCTTCATGACCACGTAGAGACAGCCCTGGAGATTCTGCCAGGCGAGGATGCTTTGGCGCTATTTGAAAGCGAGGACTTGGGCGGACTTGCGGAGCACGTAACATGCACGCAGTACTTGGGCGCCATGGGTGACAACCTTCGTACCCTCAACGAACTTGAAGGACTGATAGCGTCATTTCTCTCTTACCTGGAGCGCAACCGAGAACACATGGTCAGGACAGGATTCCCAGAAACCAGCTTCGAGCGGTCACAGTGGTTTGAGACGGCGTTGGCCAAACTGTACTACACCAAGTTACCCGCCCGGGCCGACAAATTGAGGTCAGCGCCGCTGGCGGGAGATATCGATCGGACAGAATCGAGCGACAACCAGAGCACTTTGGGATGTACTTACGTCTACAACTGGATAACAGGCGTCGCTACTGGTCGCCCTCGGGAATGCACTTATGAGGAAGCGGACCTACTGACTGGACTCGACGCGGCGGACGCCGACCGCGTAGCTGGCATGCGGGGCGAACTCTTTGAACTGAAGGTTGACATCCTTAGAGTCCTTCTGCAATGTCTGCAGAGCCGAGACGCATCAACACTACGAGCAGAATGCGTGCGACTAATCGGTGAGGCTCTATCAGGCAGAGGCTGGGAATTCTGTCTCGGAATGGATCACTTCTACCGTCCCTACGCGCCAGCCAGCGACGGAGAAGCCCTTGCTGTGATCCCTGGTCTGTTGCCGGGAGGGCTGTCTAGCCTTCTAGAGGTAGTCTGGTACGTCGAGCAAGAACTCACGCTCGGGACATGGTGGCAAGTCCGAGAAGCCCTCGGGCCACTAGTGAGGCCCGCCCCAACAGGGCACCCCCAACTGGCCGTTGACCACTATTTCCGTGTTGTCAGCACGCCGGACCGCACAAGACTGGATCGCGCAATAGACCGGTTGCAGCAACTGCAACCCGAGGCGACTAAGGAGCGCGAAGTATACTATCAAGACATGAATGAGGCCTTGGACAAGATTTATGGGGGGCTAACCACCCGACTGGAGGACAGGCCCGAGTATGCTCGGATCATTGATGCTAGAACCCACGATTTTGGCGAGTTCTATAAGGAACAGCTAAAGGAAGCAGTATCTCAGATAGTGCGCCAACCGGCTGGCCCGGTCCCAGCGCTGTTGCCGGCACATAATGTGTTCTGTAAGAAGGGCCAGGAGTGGCATGTTGCCTACGGGGGCATACAGACGACGATCAAGGACACCTTGGGCATGCACCACATTCATCAACTTCTACGCAATCCCGGCGTAGAAATCCCCTCGATAGAACTCGAAACTCTCCTCCCTGGTCGAGATGCAAGCATCGCCCAGATGAGCGAGGAGCAATCGAAACAGGAGGGTCTAGATGGCGCTGAGAGGCCTATCGAGACCATGGAGTTTAAAGATGTCAGGAAGCTGGAGGATGAGCGTGACGAATTGCTGAGAGCAGCAGAGACAGCCCGGGATGCAGGCGAGTATGCAGAGGCAATGGTAGCCGAAGAAAACGCCCAAGGAATAGCCAAGTACCTCGTCAGGATGACCGATGGGGAAGGCCGCCCCCGCCGAGCAGGTGATCCGGTCGAGAACGCACGTAAGCGAGTACATAGTCGGCTCCAAACTGTCTACAGTAACCTTGCCAAGGGAGGCCACACCGATCTTGTCAAACACCTCCGCAAGACCATCAAGCGTGGTCGCACTTTCTGCTACGATCCCGAACAACTCTTGGACTGGCTAACCCAGTAGTCTTCCCCATTCTTCCCCCTGCTAGATCGAAATCTAGCAATGCTAGATCGTTTTCTGCGCTTCTAATAGTAGAAGCAACGTGAAAACGAACAGCCACAACATCATTCAGCACACCAAGCACTTCTGGTCCGGGCGAACCGGGGCACAGCTCTCCGCCGACGATGCGCGGGAGATTGTGGCGAACGTCACCGGCTTCTTCCAGGTGTTGTGTGAGTGGGACAAGAAGGCCCACGAGGTGAATGATGCGGACTTAGCCCACGTCAGTCGCGGCGGCATTGGCAGGCCGGGGAGCGGCCCCCGCGCATAGGGCGGGCGTCCATAGTAGCCGCTCCCCGCCTGCCACGAAGGGACGATGAACCTATGCGACAAACAGTTCAAAGCCGACCACACAGAGAGCAAACGACCCCCGACAGCCAACAGCAACCTCCCCCACACGACATTCCGGCCGAACAGGCCGCACTGGGCGCTATTCTGATAGAGCCTAGCGCCGTGGAGCGTGCATTCGCCATTGTGCAGAAAGAGGACTTCTACCCGGAAGCACATCGGGCCATCTTCCGGGCAATGGAGGCCTGCCGGGAGCGCGGTGAGCCCATTGACATGATCACGGTGACTGATGAACTACGGCGCAACGGCCAACTTGAAGCCGTTGGTGGTGCGCAATACATCACGGAGCTCACCCAGCAGCCGCCCACGGCGGCGCACGTGAGCCGATACGCCAGCATTGTCGCGGAGAAGGGCGCCGCGCGAAGGATGATCGAGGCAGCAGCCGAGATTCAGCGGATGGGCTACAATGATCCAGCGGACGTGTGGGCCTTCAAGTGTGAAGCTGATGAATTGCTCCGAGAAGCTACGGAACGCATTCACCCGCCTGAGCTAGGCTACACGACAGGCGAGCAGGCTGCCGCTCACTTGAAGGAGACCAGTTGGCGGTGGCGAGGCTGGCTACCTGCAGGCTACATCACGGTAGTGGCCGGCGAGCCAGGCGTCGGCAAGACCGCCATCATGATGTATGTTGCCCTCGCTGACACAGGCAGTGGGCAGTGGCCGGATGGGAGTTCCCCTCAACCTGAGAAACCCACAAACGTGTTGTGGATAGACGCAGAGGGCTGCCAAGCTCTACTACTTGAGCGGATGGACAAGTGGGGCTTACCCAAAGACAGGGTGATCCTCCCCGGAGCCGACGGGCTGGACCAAGTTCAATTAGACGAGCCCGGCGCAATAGAGACAATTGGTGAATTGGCCGCAAAGACGCAGGCCGGAGTCGTTGTTATTGATAGCCTCCGCGCTACTCATCAGGGAGACGAGAATTCGTCGGAAATGAGTCGGATACTGACACGGGCGGCGGTAGTGGCCCGCGACAAGGGAATTGCTATAGTCTTCATCCATCATCTGCGAAAGAAGAGTGTTTTCGAGGGTTCAGATGTGACCCTGGACAGGCTTCGTGGCAGTTCAGCAATTGCTGCAGCCGCCCGCGTGGTCTGGGTCATTGACAAGCCCGACCCCAACAACGACGCCGGGCGACTACAGGTCATCAAGTCGAACCTCGGCGGGCTCCCGCCTCCCATCGGTTACCTCATAAATGAGCGAGGCGTGCAGTTCCTGCCTGAGGCACCAAAACCGTATCGTGAACCGACGGCACAGGAGAAAGCCCAGGAACTGCTGAGGGCTCAATTGCAACACCGCCCGCAACCGGTTCAGGAACTCATAGAGAAGGCGGCAGATGACGGTATATCCCGTGCGACGCTGTATAGGGCAAGGCGGAGCATGCACCTCGCGGCCCCGAGCCTGCCCGACAGCGCCGGCAAGGAGGTTACACATTGGGCACTACCACCTACGTATTATGAGACTCCTGAGACTGATGAGACAGAATCTCACGAATCTCACGAGTCTCAATTCTCGTGGGGCAGGCCAACAGAGACAGACTGACGAGTCGGAAGGGACAAGGCATCAGGAGCCGACCCCAAAAGGCCAGGCTGAAAGCTGACAAATACCAGGAGGTGATCACATGGCAAGCGATCCGACTGAGATCAGGAAAAACAGCACAGAGGTCATACGCGTCGAGCGGATGCGCTACCGCGGCCGAGATGTCATTGATGTCCGCACCTACGCGGAACTGGCCAGCGGTGAGCTACGGCCAACGCATAAAGGCGTCTCGATGGCTACGGCAACCTGGCCAGCGGTGGTGGCGGCGATCCAGAAGGCCTTGGAGGGGCCGGTACCCGATCAAGATGCGGCGGCCGACGGCCAGTAGTCTATACGTCTACGACGGGCACCTGCGCGCGGGCACGCGAGTCGGGCAAGGGGGACACTTAGCTTCCCGCCGTTTCGGCCGTCTGCCGGTCTTACGGAGGCCTCTGATTGGCGGGCAGTCACAGCGCCTGCTTTTGAGGGGGTAATCTGCGGGGAAACGAGTGTTTTGCCGATCGGCCTGGGGGTGTGGAGCTACTACGCCTTCGTCTGCCTCCCCAGAAGCTCATTTGAGCGCGAAGAAGCGCCCTCCCTGGTCGTTTCAGCGCCGCAAAGAGGTTGAACACAGTACGGCTAGTAGGCCCCCTGCGCTAATCGGCCCTAAAGAGGCCCTGGGAACGCCTGTTTTTTCAGATTTTTTGTTTTCTATCAGAGCCAAACTAACATATACCAGATACAGATTGGGGATCGGGATTGGAAGTGGGGGGGCAAGCCCGGGCCGCGTGTGATCTCAACTTCCAGGGATTTTTCAAGCGGATGATAATGACTGCCCTGGAGGGGCCGGGTGCGAAACTGCAAGTGGGGGGTGTAGCATAGCAGCGTAGCACAGTCAGGCCACTACGCGATCGCCAGTCTCAGGCCGGCCCGGAGTGCGGTTCGACGTTGCTCCTCAGAGATATGATCCCACAAGCCGATTCAGGCAGAGAAAAGTACGCCAGGCTGCTTTACCCTGCCTCAGGTCGGTTAGGTGCTAAGACCCAGGGAAAAACGAGCCGGGAGTTCCCATCGTGGCACAACGGAAGCTTGTAGCAAGGGACGTAGAGCGGGAAAAGCGGTCGTCGCTGCGGACGATTAGGGTCTTCTGCCTCCTGTGTTGCTGTGGTGAGGGTCAGGTGAAGGACTGTGAACCTATCGAGGCGTGTCCCCTCTGGCCCTGGCGCCTGGGGATGAATCCGGGAACAGCACAGAAGCGGGGCCTGCCGGTGACGATCCCCAGGGGGTCAGAGGGGGCACACGGAGGCAATCTGCGCAGGCGGGCTATCCGCCAGTTTTGCCTCAACTGCGAGGACGGGACATCTGCCGGGGTAGAAGCCTGCTGCTCGCCATACTGTCCCCTGTGGCCCTGGCGGTTCGGCGTCAGCCCGGCTGTAGCGAGGGCACGCGGCAAGCTGGTGGACATCGAGCGCCACGTGCCCCAAGACCACCAGCCGGATAACTACCTTGACGACCCCAGGACGAAGGAGTGCTATGACCTCTGAGATACTGGCGGCCCTGCCGGACGTGATCCCGACTGCTGAGGGGTACGCGGCGGAGCGGCCGGACGGCCCGGCCTGCTTGCCCCAGGGCATAACCCTCCCCCAGGGCGATTAGCGCACTGAAGGGCGGCGGGGGGACGGGTCTAGCGTGTAGAATGAGCTTCTGGTGGTGACTGGTGATGAGCGGAGAGGCCACAAGCTCCTGAGGTGGCGACCGGCAGCTCTTTCAGCGTCCAGGGGGGGCGTTTCAGAGCGCGATGGGCTATGGGGCAGGTTAAACTCTACCGAGGGCTGAGTCGGCGCACCTGGCGCCCTAGATGCCCGCGGCCGGCTACCTTTTTGCCTTATGCGTCACAATTTACCAGAGGGGGCTTGACAGGGCTCTGCTTGTGGCGTATAACGTACATTATACGATACACTGGAGGAAATACACTATGCAGCAGTCGAAAAAACGCAAGCGCAGCTCACGGCCTCTCCCTACCGTCCTGACGGAGGCGGAGGTGCAGGCCCTGGTGGACGCGGTGAACCCGCGCACAATCACGGGCCTGCGCAACCGCGCGCTGCTGGCCGTGATGCTGGGGGCGGGCCTGCGGGTCTCTGAGGTCGTCGGCCTGCGGGGGCGTGACCTCGATCTGGAGGCAGGCGTAATCAAAGTACGCCGTGGCAAGGGCGGCGGGGGCCGCGTGATCCCCGTTGACCAGGAGACCCTTGGCTGGCTGCAGGCCTGGGCGGAGAAACGAGCAACCCTGGGCCTGAGCGGGCGGCACTGCTTCTTCTGCGCGGTGCGGACTACCCCGTTCGGAAGCAGGGCCGGGCGCAAAGTCGGAAGCCCGATCACGACCCGCCCTGTCCAGCAGATGCTGGGGCGCGTGGCCCGCAGGGCCGGTATCGACAAGCAAGTAAGCCCCCACACGCTCAGGCACACCTTCGCCACCCGGCTGCTGGACCGCGGCTTCAGCATCCGCGAGGTCCAGGAGCTTCTGGGGCACTCTGATGTGTCCACGACGATGATCTACACCCACGTCAACCCGGCGGCGTTGCGGAAGAAGATACAGGGCAACGACAAGCGACAGGAGCAGATTGCACGGTTGCAGGAGCAGATAGCCGAGATGGAGAAGCAGCTTGCAGAGCTGGCCGCGCAGTAGTTGCCCTGAGACCCGCTTACAGATACACAGGAGGAGGCTCAGGGGATGAAAGCATACAGACTGGTGAAGTTGCGTCGCCAATTGTGGGATACCCTCGTACACCGACCACGCCCTTGCAGCTTCTGTGCCCCAGAGAAATGGTATCAGGAGGTGAGCTACGCTGAGCGAGGAGCCTGAATATGTGAATGAATTGCCGGAGGGCTATGAGGGGGCTAAGTGTCAGCATGTTTTCGCGTTATATCCCCACACGAGCAAGTACTGTGGCCTGCCCGCTTGGGATGGGGCGCCCGAGGAAGAGCCCCGTTGCCCCTTTCATTCGGCGGTGAGCCCCGAGGACATCAAAGAGCAACTGGAGGCAGCGGTCGCCGCTGGGGCAGGACTGCATGAGGCCGATCTCACCGACGCGAGGCTCTTCGCCGCCGATCTGACCGACGCGAAGCTCCACAGCGCCAATCTCACCGGCGCATGGCTCGACGGCGCCAATCTCACCGGCGCGGGGTTCTTCGGCACTAATCTCACCGGCGCGGAGCTCAACCACGCCAATCTCACCGACGCGTGGCTCAACGGCGCCGATCTCACCGGCGTGGAGCTCACATACGCCGATCTCACCGACGCGAAGCTCAACGGCGCCCACCTCACCGGTGCCGATCTCCCCGGCGCGTGGCTCGACGGTGCCAATCTCACCGACGCGAGGCTCAACCACGCCGATCTCACCGACGCGAGGCTCAACGGTGCCAATCTCACGGATGCGAGGCTCTTCGGTGCCGATCTCACCGACGCCGATCTCCCCGGCGCGAGGCTCCCGGGGGCCGATCTTTCTGGCGCCAATCTCACCGGCGCGAGGCTCCCGGGGGCCGATCTTTCTGGCGCCGACCTCAAGCGTGCGCGGTTCCTTGTACTGTGGCACTTTAAGAACAAGGAAGAGGGCGGGGCAAGAATGGCAGGGGTTAGGAAAGCACCAGATCTCCGTGGGGTCAAGCTCCACGGCGCGAAATTGCAGGGTGTCACTATAGAGCCGGAGTGCAACCTGGAGGGAGCCAAAATCTATCCATCCCCAGGATCAACGACCAAAGATCAAATATACGAGGAGGAATCGAACCCTGGCGAAGATGCACAGGTTTATCGCCAGTTGAAGCTGGCTGTTCAGGATTCTGGGGATTATGAGCGGGCAGGGGAGTTTTTCCGCCATGAGAGAAGGTGCCTGCGCCTCCAGATGGCCCAAGCCGGGGGACACTGCTTGAAACGGGTCTTCTACTTCCTGTTTGAGAAGCTAGCCGGATACGGTGAGAAACCGTTGGGGGGAGCGGCGTGGGCGGGATTCCTCATCGTCTTGTTTGCCTGGATTCAAAGTATCTGCGGTATCACCGCCAAGGATGCCACGCTCTCGGTTGGCCCGTGGCGCCTGGCGTGGGGCAATTGGGCCGGGCTGTGGGATTATCTGACCGGCGATCTTTGGATGGCGCTCTACTTCAGTGCGGTGACTTTCACTACTCTCGGTTACGGCGACCTAGCCCCTGCTTCGGGCCCAGGCCGGTTCTTCGCAGGGCTGGAGGCATTAATCGGAATGACACTGATGGCGTTGTTCTTGGTTTGCGTAGTGAGGAAGTTCAGCCGGTAGATCCCAGCCCACATTGGCCAGCGTCAGCGAGACAATGGCGATGCCCAGATGCCGCAAGGCACTGCTGGTGTACGCGAGCGTACTTCGTGCTTCTTGTATGAGAGAGGTGTTGCGCTATGAACGGGATGAAAACTGAGCAAGTGCGCCGAGCAGTCATTTATGCTCGTGTTTCCTCCAAGCAGCAGGAGGAAGAGGGGTTCTCGATACCCGCGCAGCTTAAGCTCCTTCGTGAGTATGCCACGGAGCAGGCGTTCGAGATCGTGCGCGAATTTGTGGACGTGGAAACTGCCAAAAAGGCCGGGCGCGAGAACTTCGGCGAGATGGTCGAGTTCCTGCGACGACGTCACAGTACTTGCCGGGTGGTGCTGGTTGAGAAGACGGACCGCTTGTATCGAAACCTTCGGGACTATGTAACGCTGGACGAACTGGATCTGGACATTCACTTCGTCAAAGAGAACTTCGTCCTAGCAAAGGAATGCTTGAAAAGGCTCAGCAAGGGACATGGCCCTCCTGTGCTCCCATAGGGTATCTGAACATCAGCACAGGCGACAAGCGCGGGATCGGCCTTGACCCCGAGCGGGCCGGCGTGGTGCGCAGGATGTTCGAATGGTATGCAGCGGACAACTGCAGTGTGGACGAGGTTCGCGCTCGTGCCACGGCCGAGGGGCTGACGACAAAGCATGGCACGCCGCCATCAAAGAGCACGATCGAGCGCATACTCAAGAATCCGTTTTACACGGGCACTTTCGTCTGGAAGGGCAAGACCTACAAGGGCGATCACTTGCCGCTAATCAGCTTTGACCTTTTCCACCGGGTGCAGGCCGCTCTGCGCAAAGGCAATCATCCCGTCCGGGAAAGCAAGCGCTCGTTCGCATACACAGGCTTGATAAAGTGTGCACATTGCGGTTGCTCGATCACCGCCGGCACTCACAAAGGCAAGTACATATACTACCGCTGCACCGGTGCCTGTGGAAGGTGCAACACGCGGCTGATCCGCGAAGACCGATTGGAGGCGCTCCTGGGAGAATTGGTACAGCGGATACACATCGATGACGAGACCATCGAATGGGTTGTTGCTGCTCTAAAGGAAAGCCATCGAGACGAGAAGGCATATCATGACGAGCAGATCACGCGCCTGCAGGCGGAGATCAAGAAGCTGCAGGACCGCACTGATATTGCCTACGAAGATAAACTCGATGGCAAGATCTCGGAGGAGTATTGGGAACGGAAGTCGCGGCAGTGGCGTTCAAGACAGTTCGAACTGCGACGGTCCGTCGAACAGCACGAGAAAGCAAGCCAAGTGTACTTCGAAGAAGGCACCACCCTATTGAAGCTGGCCCAGCGTGCCTATGATCTGTGGCTTGCGCAGTCCCAAATCGAGAAACGTAGGCTGCTGGATGTCTTACTATTAAACTGCACCTTCGATGGGGAAAAGCTAGTCGCTACCTACAAAAGACCCTTCTGCTGGCTGGCAGAAGGGTCCTTGGGTCTTGTATGGCGGGGCTGACGGGACTTGAACCCGCGACCTCCGGCTTGACAGGCCGGCACTCTAAACCGACTGAGCTACAGCCCCTGAACAAAAAGCACTCGCGCCTCGCCCGCGAGCACGGCTAACATAGCATACTGGTCCCTGAGTGTCAAGCGAATAACGCAACACACCTACTCTTCCAGGCAGGCGTGCCAAGAGGTCGAGCTGAGTTCGTACTTCAAGGCCATGGGGCTATTCCGGCGCGAATCTGGTTAGCTCAGGCCTCTGGCAACCAAAATCCTCATTGACGCCCACGCACTCCAGAACCGACTCCCAAGGCTGATACCTCACTGCGTAGTTTGTGGCCCGCTCGCCACTTTCGCCTATCAGCGGAAGTCCCAACGTGGACAGCACATTGTTCAGGTCATCGTAAGTGACCCTGCCTTCGACCGCGTCCTCCCTCTGGCAGTACAGTTGGAACCATTCGCACCGGCTATACGAAAGCCCGACACCTATTGCTGGATGCTATCCCCCCCTGCATGTCCTTGACCAGTAATCCTCACAGGGCTACACTATGGGTGGCTGCTCGTGTCCAGGTAGAGCGGTCGTGGCGCGAAACCTCCCGATAGGCAGGTATCTACTCTCCAGGCGGGCTGGATCTTGCGAAATCTCGGTCTGTACGTAGTTATTGGCTTATTGGCAGCGGTGTTATGCTGGGCTGCTGTCCAGCACATTCCCGCTGTGTCTCAGCCCACGGACCCGGCCCTGCTTGCCACAGAGCCTCCGCCTCCACCGCCACCCAGGGAGGTCAGTATTTGTGCCGTGGGCGACGTGATGCTGGATCGCAATGTCGGGAAGGCAATCCAGAGAAGCGGCTGCGCGAGCATTGTCGAGCAGGTGGCTGACAAGTTGAAAGCCGCCGACGTGACCTTTGCCAATCTGGAGTGCCCGCTTTCGACAGTCGGTGGCCACGATCCCCCCAACTGCATATTCCGCGCGCGGCCCGAAACGGTGGCAGTGCTCACACTTTGTGACATTGATGTGGTATCCCTGGCCAACAATCACACTCTGGATGCCGGTCGCCAGGGACTGCTGCAGACCCTCGAACATCTGGACCAGGCCGGCGTCTTATACTGTGGCGCTCACCAGGAGCGATCCGTGGCCTCCGAACCGGTCTTCTTCCAGGTCGGCCCCGTGCACCTGGGCTTCTTGGCCTTCACGGACCTGAGCTTCGCGCACGGCAGCTACTCGAAGGTTGACGACGACCTGGGAAATCTGCTTGAAGCGATCGAAACGGCCGGGCAACAATGTGACATTATAATTGTCTCATTTCATTGGGGGGAAGAATACAGGCAAACGCCCACCCAGCGCCAGAAGATAGTGGCCCACGCTGCTATTGATGCCGGTGCTGACCTGATCCTGGGCCATCACCCTCATACTCTTGAGGGCATCGAGGTTTACAAGGGCCGCCCGATCCTTTACAGTATGGGCAACTTCATATTCGACCAGCGCGATGCACCTGATGGCCGGATGGAGAGCGCGATGTTTCATCTGACCTGGAACGAGGCGGCCGGCTGGCAGATACAGATCACTCCTGTGTGGATTTCGCGGGCACGGATGGGGCCTGAATGGCCGACCGCTGCCAAGCGCGACAGCATCTTGTCCCGTATCCAGAAGCTGTCAGCGGCCCTGGGCACGGAGCTCGAAGTCGTAGATGATCGCGGATACGTCTCTATTCCATTACACGAAGTGCCGGCTGCCGATGTTGCAGCTACCGGCTGATCAGACCAGCCGGCTAATACAGCAAAGGAGCAACCCTAGATGAAGCAGACAATCATATTGTGGGCGGTACTGGTGACCATCAGCGTTTTGTGGGCTGCTGCACCTGCCCTGCCCCAGGATGGCGACGACACTGAGGTCGTGGCCACAGTGTACGATGAAGAGATCACTCGGGGGCAGTTGGTGGCCGAACTACTAGCCCGCCACGGCTATGGAGTGCTTCAGTCTATGATTGAAATCAAGGCGATTGAGCACTATGCGAAGGCAAATGGCTTTGAGGCAAGTGAAGCTGACATTGACGACTTGGTAGCCGCCGCTCGCGCCCGAATCAATAGCCAGTCCCTGATGACCGGTAAGAACTTTGAACTGTGGCTGGCGGAGCAACATCTGACACTGGGTGCCTTCCGCCAGCAGGTCCGCCTCCAGGCTCTTCTTGAGCAGATGGTCAAGGACAAGGTCAACGTAGAAGATGAGGAAGTGGGCCAGTTTTATGATGAAAACCAAGAGAAGATGGCCCGCGAAGAGGCGATGTGGACCGCACATATCGTCCTGGCCACCCAGGATGAGGCCGAACGCGTCCGCGCGCGAATAGTCAACGGAGAGATTGAGTGGGATGAGGCAGCCAGGAAGTATTCGATTGACCCGTATGGCCGCGACAACGCCGGATTGATCGGATGGGTCCTCCGTGGTGACGACCCGACGCGGAAAGCGGTTTTTGCCCTGGAAAACGATGGTGACATCTCGCCGGTAGTGCATAGCGAGATGGGGTACAGCATCTTCAAGCGTCTCAGCTATCGCCCCGGTGGCATTCCGACCTTCGAGGAAGTGGAGGACGAGATCCGTGAGCTGCTGCTCAACCGCAAGCTCCTACAGGCAATGCAAGTCCAGCGTGATTCCATCGTTAAAATGGGCGATCCGCAGCGCCTTATCCACTTTGGCACTGAGGACACCATAACGCCGTCTGCGCAGTGAGCTATGACTCATTTGGTATTGGTGGCCCAGGGCGATGAGGCCCAGCTGATCCCCCTCATCCAGGATATCCGTGAGCTGGAAGGCAGCCGGCACCCGGCTCACGCCCATCTGCGTCAACGCCTACCCCAACTGCACACCGAAATACGCAGGCTGGCTGCTGACATCGGTCAGGTGCTCCCGCCCGCATTGGGTGACTCTCAACATTCGTCCCTGCCCTCCTGGTGGGAGACCTATCGGGACACATTCGCACGGTTTTGCATCGCCCCTGGGGTCATCAATGGCGAGATCGCCTGCTCGGTGGCTGAGGCTTACCACCCGGACGAGGTGTGGATGATTTGGCCCTCGTCCGCTGGTCCGTGCGTCCTGCAGGACGTGAGGCTGGCAGTCAGATCAGTGCTTGAAGCAACTGGCGTGAGGCTGAGGGTTGAGACGCCCGGACTTCCGAAATGGCCAATCTTCTGGCCCCTGCGCGACAGGGCTGCCGGGATCAGGAGCCTGTGGCAAGTCCGCCGCAAGCGACGCGCCCAACGCACACAAGCACCGCCCCAGGCCGATGTTTGCTGCCTGGCGGTCGGTGCGACCTCCGCGCCTATCATCGCCCGTTTAGCTGAAGCGCTAGCGGCGCAGCACGGCCTGTCGCTCTTACCTGTTGACATTGACTTTGCCGGCAGCCGCCAGGCCTTGGTAAAGCATCACCTCGACTTCGTGGAGCCGCTTGCTCTGGCCCCCGTATCCGCATATACAGAGGCCTGGCGACGCCAGCTAGCCCTCCTGTTCTCCAGTCGGACCGTGGCCGCCGATGCCTGGCCACCAGGCCTGCCGGAACGCTACAAAGCGACTCTGCATCGGCCCCTGCATTCTGCCATCGTGCGCAATGCAGCCATCGGCCTCTATCGGATCCACTGCGCCCAGGCGTTGCTGAACCTGGTCAGGCCTAAGGTGCTGCTGGCGTTCCATCCGTATGCTGATATTATCTCTCCGTACGTGCTGGCCGCAAAGCGCCAGGGCGTCAAGTGCCTGTACCTGCAGCACGGCATCCTCGGCCCCTTCACCCGCACCATCGGCAGCCTCCCCTATGACAAGATGATGGTCTTCGGCGACTATGTGAAAAACCTGTTTGAGGGCTGGGTTGACTCCGAAGCGGAGGTCGTGGTGACGGGGCACTGCCTGTACGATGAGGCTGTCCGTAACACGGAGGTTAACGAACAATTGCGGCCGGAGTTACTGGGTGACAGGGACTACCTGGTTCTGGTGGCAACCCAGCCCGACGAGCCACAGGTCAAGACCTCCCAGGAGCAATGGTGGCTGAGGGGGCTGGCTGAGGCCTGCCGCGAACTCGACGCGCGCGCTGTGCTCAAGCTCCATCCCCAGGAGACAGATGCCGGGGCCTATCGCGAACTTGCGCAAGCCTTCCCCGACCACGTGACCGTGCTGCCTCACGCCACCCATCCACTGGGCGATCTCATTGACGCTGGCGATGTGGTAGTGATGCGTGATTCAACCGTTGCGTACGAGGCCAACCTGCGCGGGCGCTTGGTTATCACCATCAATCTTTCGGCCCTTACCGATCGCTATCCCGTTGCTGAGACTGGCGGTGCACTGGGGGTGTGGAAGTACGGGGACATCCTGCCGACCTTGCGACAGGCCTTGACCGACGAGGCGACACAACAGCGAATGGCAGCACAGCGGGAAGACTTCCTGCGTTTGCATCTAGGCCCGCTGGACAGCCACGCTACCGAACGGATCTGTCAGCACATCGCCCATGCTGTCGCGGAGGCGGATACTGTCCCTAGTGCCTGAGCATCTCCCCTGCCACCACATTCGTGCGCTTCCCACCATCAACTGCAAGCTGGCCATTGACGAACACGTACTCGATCCCGAGAGGCGGGGCCTTCGGCTCCTGCATCGAGTTGCCCTCGCTGACCGTCTGCGGGTCAAACAGCACGAGATCAGCCTGCTTGCCTTCGGCGATAACCCCACGATCGCCTAGTCCCAGCCGCTGCGCTGGCAAGCCGCTCATCTTGTGCACGGCTTCCTCGAGGCTGAGCCGGCCTGACTCGCGCCAGTATTCTCTGAGGATCCTGGGAAAGACCCCAAAGCCGCGCGGGTGCGGATGCTCGCCGATGAGTATCCCGTCACTGCAGATCATACAGGCTGGATGAGTAATGATCGGCGGCACATCCACCGGATCCCGCCCTCCGGTGATAGCCGCGATCCCCCAGCCATATTCAGCTAACAGGTCGCACAGCACCTCAGCCGGCGGCATGCCTCGCGCCTGGGCGATCTCCGCCACTGAGCTGCCGGCCAGTCCTTCGGGGTCGCCGCCGGCGATACCGCTGATAACCAGCTTATCCCATTCCCAGTCAGTTTCTGCCATCACCCGGCTACGGACCTCGGCATCGCAGAGCTTATCCTTGAGCGTATGCGGCCCGCCCTCACCCAGCCACGCCGGCGCGATAGCCGCCAGCCACGAGTTGCCCTCCAGATATGGATGAGCATCGTATTGAACGTCCAGGCCCTCAGCGATCGCGTCGTCAATTAGGCTCACCAATTCCTCGGCACGGCCGGCAAACTTGGGCAGCACGAACAGGTGGGAAATAAGCACCGCGCAGCCGCTTTCGCGGCCGATGGCGATTGTCTCGGTGGTGCAGTCGAGCAGGTCGCCTTTGCTGAAGCGCTCGTGGGGGTCGTACAGCCCCCCATATTCGGCGGCCACCTTTGCCAGGGCGATGAGTTCAGTGGTCTCGGCGAACTCACACGGCGCGTAGGTCAGACCAGTTGAGATACCGAATGCCCCTTGGGCCAGCCCCTCCCGCAGCAGCCTCTTCATTACCACCAGCTCATCCGCCGAGCATGGCCGCCGTTTCCAGCCCATTGCCTCGATACGCAGCGCGCCGTGGGGTACCATATATGCTGCATTGCAGGCGATACCGCCATCGAAGAGGGCCAGGAATTCCTCTACACTGCTCCACCGAGCCCCCTCCGGCGGCAGCCCGTCAATGCCTGACACGTATTCCAGCATCTCCTCGCGCTGGCGTGGGCTAAGTGGCGCGAACGAGAGGCCATCCAGGCCAATGACCTCGGTTGTCACGCCCTGCAGCAGCTTGGCGGAGTGGTCGGGGTCGGTCAGCAGTTCGAAATCACTGTGCGTGTGTGTATCAATGAAGCCGGGAGCCACCACAAGACCGGGTCCGTCAATCACGCGCTCCGTGCTTGCATCGTGCAGACCGTCAAGCACGATTCTGGCGTCATCAATCCCCACATCCCCGGTCCAGGCGGCCTGGCCCGTCCCGTCAATAACCTGGGCGCCTTTGATTAGCCAGTCAAGCAAGTCTTCTCACCTGTGCAGCGTCAGTCTTCCTGCAAGAACGGGAATTCCTCGTTGAAGACACCCTCGTGTTCAGATGAAGGCGGCTGCTCTCCGGGTAGTGTGCCCCATTCGAGCATTTCCAGCCCGCTCTCCGACATCCATTTCACGTGACCGTCTGCAAAGGCAACATTCGGCCCGCCATTGTGCCGTGGGTCAACCAATTCACGACCCCCGGCCAGGTTCCAACTGCCTCCTCGAGCGTCAAACAGTGACACCGCCTTAGCTGGAGATGTAATCCTCCGCAGGTACGCTTCGCTCAGTTGTGAATTGTACGCATACCCGCATTCTGCGTCAGGAAGCAGTGGGCACACAAAGATCTGCCGGTTCGTGACATAGGGATAGACCGCGTCACACCAGTTTCCCTTCATTGGCAAGTGCTCGTCATAGTCTGAGGCATACATAAGCATCCCCAGCGAGATCTGCTTGAGGTTGCTCATGCAGGAAGTCTGCTGCGCTTTCTCTTTGGACCGCGCAAACACGGGGAAGAGAATGGCAGCCAGTACGGCAAGCACACTAACGCCCACCACTCCCACGACTGCTATCACCCCACAGGCGATGATAAGGTTGCTGCTTTGCTGCTTGGTCTTCTGTGGTGGCGGGGGTGGAGCCGGCTGTGGCGGCTGAACCGTCTCTTTGTCGGCCTCTTCCGCCTGCATCTTTGACCCGCAGTACCTACAGTACACTGCGTCATCGCTGTTCTGCCGTCCACAATTGCCACACAACATCGTTCATCACCCTCGTTGTATTTGGCGCTCACAATGCCAGCTTCGTATCCTATATCGCCCCAATTGAACAGTCTTTGTGGGAGGGGGTGTGGGGGGAAACCCACATAAGCTTTCCCTCTCTTTTCGTTGCCCATCTCCTTGTCACGGTACCGCTACCACCACGGTGTCAGGGATTTCCAGTGCAGCCCTCACCGTCTCAGCCAGGCCCTGGCTCCACCAGTGACGCGCCACCGGCACCACAACAAAGTCATAGTGGCGCTCCATTCCCGCCTTCAGCAGCACCTCCCTGGCGCTGCCCTCCATATACTCACAGTCGCCGTCCAGGTGATAAGGCCGCACTGCGAACCGCGCCTCGGCCACCATCCGTTGCCCCTTACGGCGGTCACTGACGGGTGCGATCAGGTCCAGAGAGGCGTTCAGTAGCCCGGCCAGCTCCCCAGCCACGTTGAGCGCACGACCGCCGGCCGCAGCGGCAGCGTACAGAAGCAAACCAGAACTCAGCCCCCGGTACTCTTCACCGGTGACCACCATCGGCGCGGGCGGGTTGGAGAGCAGGTTGTAGGCCGTGCGCCCCAGGCGTCGGCGCTCGGAGCCGCTGCGCTTGCAGTGACGCCCGATAACGACAAGCTGCGCCAGGCGCGCCTGCTCCCGCAGGCGCCGGGCGGGTTCACCGTGAAAGCGTCGGACAGCGCAGGCAATGTGCGCCTCCTCGCAGCGCAGCCGCGCCCCCTCCACGAAGGCCGGCAGGCCTATTTCTGCTTCCGGCTCTTCGTCACTGGGTGCATCAACATAAGCCAGCAAATCGTCGCCCGAATCACTGACCAGGTTCGCCTCATCACCTGGTTCGGCCTCCTCGACTGCTGTCAGTAGTTGAATGCGAGCATCGGTATTCTCGCCGATGTCAATTGCCTGCTCCAGCGCCACCTGCGCCAGCCGGCTTTCACTGTATCCGACTAGAATATCAGTTATCATAATGTTGCCCTGCCTTTGTTGTGCCCGGGGATTATACCAAGCGCACCCGCCCCGTCAAGCGCTCAATCCGCTTCCGCCCGCTAGCCTACGCCCCTTTGCTACTGGGGGAGGGCCAGCACAACCATATTTCCTCTCCCTTCCCTTCGGCGGGCTCAGGGCGAGTAGGGAGGGAGGCCAGGGGGTAGGTTGTATAACGGCAGACAACAACAGACGACGGCAGACAACGACAGATAACAGCCGCAAGCATCCACTGGATTCCCCCTCCCTTCCCTTCGGCAGACTCAGGGCGAGCAGGGAGGGAGGTAGGGGGTAGGTCGCGTAAGGAAGGAGTTTCATCTGCGGAAGCGAACAGGTTTGCACGCAGGTCTGATTTAATTCTGCGTAAGGAGAATATCACGATGCGTACTTGGGTGATGACGTTGCTGATTTTTGCTGATTTTGCTGGCTTCGTGCTGGCTTGTGGTTGCTGACCAGGAGATCAGGCTCGTGGACAGTATGGAGGATCCGTCGGTTTACCATCCGGCCCAGCCGGAGCTTGGTCACGAGTGGACCGGCACGGTTGCGCTGGAGACACAAGACTTCAAAGAAGGCGCGGGCTGTTTGCGCTTTGACATTCAGTCTTCCCGC
>JALGTI010000013.1 GCA_029821455.1 Candidatus Zipacnadia bacterium
CCCCTCCTCCAGCCACCAACACCACCACTAATACAATGATCACTTGCTTGCTCAGTTTCCCTGCGCCGCTTCCAATTGATTGCATCTCTCTTCTCCTTTTCCTGGCGTGTGGCCTAGGCTTCTGGCCTGCCCGAGCCTCGTACGACAGGCATCCTTGCCTGTCGGCCTTCAGCACGCAGACATCCCGCCCGCGCCACACACCGAAGCTATTGCGTAACATCTATCAACGGGGCCAGGTCCACGGCCGGTGCTAAGCTTACTGGCGCAATCACACCCTCCGATGTAACCACGTCCTCCGGCGCAGTGACAGCCAGCGCCGGCGCAGGCTTCACCGGAGCCGCCGCCTTCGCCGCTGCCGCCGGGGCTTTCACCTCTGCCGGCGTAGGCTCCTGAACACTGGGGAGTCGCGGGGCGCTGCGGATGTTCAGCAGCACGATGTCCACGCGCCGGTTCCTCTTGCGTGCCCGTTCCGAGATGTTTGGCACCACCGGTCGGGTATCAGCATAACCAGTTGCCGACAGCCTCTTAGCCGGCAGCCCACCATAATGGGTCAGATAGGTCAGCACATTTATCGCCCGCTGCGCCGAGAGCTCCCAGTTCGACGTTGCGTATGAATGGGCAGGTCACAGGTGTGCCCTTCAATGCGCACCTCACAAGCCAGTGGCTTAATCAGCTTGGCTATCTCGGCCAGCGTCTTGCGCAGTCGCCATTGTAGCTTCGCGCTGCCTCGCTCAAAGAACAGCTCCCCTGTGCGCAGGCGGATCGTCACGCTATCCGGGCCACTGAGCACCTCCAGGTTGTCGCCAACCACGCTGTCCCCTAGCCTCTGTTCCAGTACTCCAGCAATATCCCCGGCCAGGATCCCGGCATTGCCGGTTCCGGACGCTCCGGGCACCGAAACAACCAGCGCCCCCGTGCTCTCGACCCCCAACTCCACCTTCACTGACCGCGCCACCTTCTGGAACTTGCCTTCATTCAGACGCGACATCGCATACATCATTATGAAGAAGGCTAGCAGCAGGGTGATCATATCCGCGTAGGTGACCACCCAGCGCTCCGTGTTTTCCTCCGGCTCGGCCTCTTCCACCCTCTGTTTAGCCATCATTTGCCTGCTATAATGACTGCGCCGGGGCCCCAAAACCCGCGCGCAGTTACAAGCCCCTTTTTTGGGGGGGTGACGCTAGCGTCACCCCTTAAAAATGGCTTAGGTAAGCCATTTTGGGCGGGTCCTATGTCGAGTTAATTTGCGTAGCTAGGTTATACACCCTCAGTGCCCTCTACGCCGCGAGCTTCAACTCCTCGCGGCTCTCTCGTGCAGCGCGGGTGCCTTGCTTTTCACCCAGGTAGGCCCCCAGGCGCTGGCGCACAGCTATGGGGCTGGCTCCCTCCTGGATGGCGCCCACCCCCTCGATGATCATCTCCCCTACCGCCTTCTCCTCCTCCAAGAGGGCCTGCAACTTCTTGCCCACCGGTATGAAGATGATGTTGGCAGTCGCCACGCCGTAGAGGGTGGCGCAGAAGGCCGCCGCGATGGCGGGCCCCATCTGCGAGGGGTCCTCCAGCTTCTCCATCATATGCACCAGCCCCATCACGGTTCCGGTCACTCCCAGCGTCGGCCCCAGTCCACCCCAGTTTATGAAGAACTGGGCATCCTGCTTGGCGTGGGCGGCTCGCGCCATCAATTCCGTATCCATAATCTCTGCCACAATCTCCGGGTCCATGCCATCAATCACCAGTTGCAGCGCCTTACCTAGCACGGGGTTTTCGATACCCTCCAGCTCCGCCTCCAGAGCCAGCAGCCCCTCCTTGCGCGCCAACGTCGCCAGCTCCACCATTTGCTCCACCAGCGCCCGCCGGTTGGGCGTCCGGCCCAGGACCGCCTTGATAAAGTTGGCCGGCGACCGCAGAAATACGCCGAAGTTGGTGCTGGCGATGGCGGCCCCGTAGGTTCCGCCGAACACAATCAGGGCGGCAGAGAGCTGCATCATGCTGCGCAGCGACCCACCCTCCAGCACCACCGAATACAGAATCCCCACAATCGCTATCGCCAGACCAACTATAGTCGCTACATCCATCTACTGCGTGCTCTCCCGTCCCACTATGCGCCCCCATTGGCCCGGGCTAACACCCCTGCCTGCCTCGATCCCGGCTGCCTCATGTAGCCGCCCCAGGTAGGCAACCGCCTCGTTGATTACCTCATCCGGCTTCTCTGTGACCACTACCCGCTTGCCAGTGGTCAGGGAGACCAGGGTGTCGGGCGTGGACTCAATCTTCTCAATCAGGAGGGCGTTAACGTAGAACTTGCTGCCATTCAGGCGCGTTAGCTTTATCATCGCGCGCTCACCACCATCTCCTGGTCGCCTATGCCCTTTGCCTGCAATCTCCGTGCCTGCCTGAAGCTGGCTTCGGCATCCGGCGCGTAGGGCAGGCGTCTCGCCTGCCCACCTGAGGGCCGCGTGGGCGCGAGGCTCGCGCTATACATAGATCGGGGCGAAAGGCTCACACTAGGCCACAATTCGGCAGGTAGCCAAGAGGGGGGTGACGCTAGCGTCACCCCTTAAAAATGGCTTAGTAAAGCCATTTTCGGCCTATCCTCTGTTGAGTTAATCAAAAACTAGCGTCAATTATCCCAAAAAGGGGTCAGAGGCTATTTTTCTGGCTTGCCAACTTTAGCCAAACTGCTTGGCAGCGCTAACCTCAGGAAAAATAGCCTCTGACCCCTTTTTCTACGGGGCTGTCAAACCCTGCCTGAGATACACCTGCTACAGCCGCCGGCGATGAGCCGACCCAGGAATGCCCAGCGCCTGCCGATACTTGGCCACCGTGCGCCGCGCTAGGCTGTGGCCCCGCTCGTGCAGCAGGCGGGCGAGCTCCCGGTCAGAGAGCGGCCGCTGTGGCGGCTCGTTGCGGACTAGCTGGGCGATGAGGCGCTTTACTGGCACCGCCACTTCAAAGAAGGTTTCGAAGCCCACAATCTGCCCACTGGGCAACATCACATACTTGCCCTTCGTAGCACGGCAGACGCTGGCTTCATGCAGCCCTGTAAGCTGGGCGATCTGCTTCTTGGCCAGGCTGCGATGATACATCGGGCCGTGGATGATGAACTGCCTCTGATATTCGACCACCGCTTCGGCCACCTTTTTGATGACCTGGCCGCGGCGCTGCAACATCCTCAGAAACTCCCGCGCGCGCTGGAGTTGCTCCCCGGCCTGCTGCTGCGCCACTCCCTGCTGGCCCTGCAACTCGCGGTGCGCACGCTCCAGATGCAGATAGGCCTGACTCAGCCGCAGGTAGTGGGCCCGTGACACTGCTAGCTCTACCTTGAGCCATTGTCCCTGTTGGCGGATGATGACATCCGGATACGTGTAGCCCCTGGCCTCTGCCGCGCCCTGCTGCGGGCCGATGAAACTATAGCCAGGGAAGGGGTACAGATTCTGGCGCACGTAATCGAGTATCTGCTCGACCCGGGCACGTTTGATTTTGGTCTTGCCAGCCAGTTGCCCCACCAGATCGGCACGTAGGGTGCCTCCACAGGCCTTGATAATCTCCTCGGCCCCCGCAGGCACCTCCTGGCCCTCGTCCCGTTGCCTGCTCACCTGCAAGAGCAAGCACTCCTGGAGACTGCGGGCAGCGACTCCGGGAGGCTCCAGCCGCTGCAGGTACTCAATGGCCTCCTGGATCTCGCCCGGGGCGACCGCTAGTTCCGCAGCTAAGTCAAAGAGGTCGGCGCTCAGGTATCCGTCGTCATCCACCGCCGCGATCAACCGCTGGCCGACCCCGTGCAGCCGCCGGGGAGCCACGGCTCGGAACTGCCACCACAAGTCATCCTGCAGGGTATAGGGAGCGGGCAGGTTTTCCGCTACGGCTGCCTGCTTTTCTTCCGTGTGCTGGAAAGTCGGCACTCTGGGCAGAAAGGGCTGCTCCAAGGGGGTGTCTTCTTCCAACTCCAGGGCCGGATTATCCGCCAGCTCTTGCTCGATGCGGCTATCCAGCTCCGCCAGATCAAGCCCCAGCAACTCACTCTGGGCGACCACCTGCGGCGCCACCGCAACCGTCGTCTGAGGTTTTGCCGATACTTCCAGAGAGACACCCTTCATGATCGCTCTCTTGCCGGGCACTGCAATTCTCGTGCCACTGTTCTGTATCGGCCACGCCCCTGATTTACTTAACTAGTGGTACTTCGGGGGTATGGACATCCCGCCGATGAACCTCATTTTCCACCGCACCCACGAGCAAGGTCCTCGTGCCACAAGCCCCCGCCATAGGCAAGGATTCTGGGAGATAGGGAAGAGGGGGGTGACGCTAGCGTCACCCCTCAGAAATGGCTTAGTAAAGCCATTTTGGGGCTGTCCTATGTCGAGTTAATCACAACTTGGCGCTGATTATCCAACCCTATTATATATGCAAACAGCCAGCTAACGAGCTCTGTCCTACGGGCCCCTTTGTGCAGGCAGTCTCCCGCCAGCGAATAGGGGAGAGGTGAGGCGGATGGCACGCAAATTGCCAGCTATCCGGCAACAGAAAGCAGGAGGAGTGCAGAAGTGGCAACCGGTCCCGCTAGCAACCGGCTGTACCAGGCCGCCGTGATCATAGCCTCCCTGGAAGAGGAAGTGGCCGCCGAGATTTGCCGGCACCTGGACCACGACACGGTACAGAGGCTGGCCAGCGAGATAGCGGCCTTGCAGACAGTGCCGCGCGAGGTCCGCCAGAGGCTGGCCCAGGAATTTGTTGGGCTCTACCACGCCGAGCCCAACTTAGGGGGGCGGAGGTATGCCGAGCAGCTTTTGACCAAGGTCCTGGGGACGCCGACGCTTGACGAAGAGCTCGCCAGCCGCGCCAAGTACGATATTGAGACCCTCCGCTCAGTGGTAGCGCGGGACCCCCACGTTTTATGGCGGGCCCTGGAGAACGAAACCAAACAAGTGGTCGCCGCCGTGGTTGCGCAATTGCATTCCCCTGAGGCCGCTTCCCTACTGCAGCTAATGCCCCAGGGGCTGCAGGCCGAAGTCGCCTACCGGGCCGCCAACCTGGGGCTGACCTCCCCAGGGGCGGTAGAGGCGACCACGCGGGCAATAGCGGAGGCCACCTGGACTGCCACTGCCCAACAGGGCAAACAAGAGGAGACCGGGCTGCAATTCCTGCTGGATGTACTGCAGAACGTTGACCGCAGCACTGAGAAGCAGCTCCTGCAGGGACTAAAGGAGATAAATGGCGACTTCACAACCGGCCTCGAGGAGCAGTTGGTGACCTTTGAGGATCTCTTCAACCTGGAGGAACGCCCGCTGCAGACGCTGCTGCGACAGGTGGAGGTGCAGACCTTGGCCCGCGCGCTGCGCGGAGTAGATGACAAGATCAAACAGCACGCCCTCAATAACCTGTCCACTCGCATGCAAGAGGAGCTGCAGCAGGAGATGGAGCTGATGGGCCAGATCAGGGCAAGCCAGGTCGAGGCGGCTCAGCGGGAGATCACCAACCTAGCCCGCAAGCTCGAAGAGGACGGAGAGATCGATCTGCGGCCAGAAGAGGGCGAGTACATCTAAGGCCGGAGGCACCAAGCGAGAGGCGAGAAAAGCACGCCACTTGCCGCCGATCACGAGGTGAGCTGCGCTGAGCGAAGCAGAAAATGACCCCTGGAGCCTTTCGCAGGAGGAACTGGACAGCCTGTTTGAGGCCATGCAGGTTGCCCAGCAGCAGGTTGGGGAGGACCAGCCGGCGGTTGTCACGCTGTATGACTTCCGGCAAGGCTCCAAGCTAGCTCCTGACCAGATGCGGGAGGTAGAGGAGGTGCTGCAGAATCTAGCCCGCGTGCTGCGGCGGACGCTGGGAGTTTATCTGAATGCTTCAGTGTGGCTGGAGCTACAGGCCCTCAGCCAGGGCAGCGGCGAGCAGTATCTACGCAACCTCCCCGACCAGCCAATCACAGCCTTATTTGAGCTGCTGCCCCACACCCCCAAGGCCGTCTGGCAGATGGACGCGCCGCTGGCGTATGGTGCGTTGCACTGCATGCTTGGGGGCCGGCCCGATAATTGCGAGTTGATAACCGAGCGCGAACTCTCACCTGTAGAGGCCGCGGTACTACGGCGGTTTTGCAAGGAGATACTCGACACCTGGGCTCTCACCTGGCCCCTGTTGGACGGGCAGGCGCCAGTAGTCAAAGAGGTCGTCGGCGACATCGCCCAGGTTGACGTAGAGCTGCGCCATGAGCAGGTGGTGATCGCGCTCATTGAAGCGAATTTCGCCGGCCAGGAGGGCAGGATGTGGCTGGGGCTGCCGGCGGGGATATTGCAGATGATGCTGCGTAAGGTAGAAACCAAGGCAGCAGGGAAGCAAATCTCTTCTGCGTTGCTCAGTAACACCGGCGCAACCGAGGTCAAGCTGCACGTGTACTTGGCGCAGCAGATGATGTGGCTATCGGCGCTCCAGGAACTCCAGGAAGGGATGCAGATTGATCTGGAACATCACGTGAGCGACCCGGTGGCCGTCTACCTGGCAGGCAAGAAGAAATTCCTTGCCCGCACCGGGACCCAGCGAGGGCGGCTAGCGGTGCAGATAACCGAGGTGGTGGGGTAGCTTGTTATGTGGCAGCGGCGTGTTAACCTACCCCTCTAACCTCCTAGAAAAAGGGGTCAGAGGCTATTTTTCCCTGAGGTTAGCCCTGCCAAGCAGTTTGGCTGGAATTGGCAAGCCAGAAAAACAGCCTCTGACCCCTTTTTCGGCAGACAGGCGAAAGGCCCATGCTAGCCTATAATTCCGGGAGGTAGGGAAGAGGGGGGTGACGCTAGCGTCACCCCTCAAAAATGGCTTAGGTAAGCCATTTTTGGCCTGTCCTATGTTGAGTTAATCACAATTTCGCGCCAATCATCCAACCCTGTTATATTTCCTGTTAGAGAGGCCGGGCTGCCTGTCCCAGAGGGTCTTACGCAGCGCAGGCTTCCCGCCTATCAACCTACCCCCGTTCCCCGTCCCTTCCCTTCGGCAGGCTCAGGGCGAATAGGGAGGGAGCAGGAGGTAGGTCAGTGATCACGGGCAGGAATAGGGAAGAGGCAGGAGCAGTGCTCAGCTTATCCGACTGGCTAGCCAGCCTGGCAATTCAGTACCTTCCCGCGGTCGCCCGCGTGGCGGGGATGGCCAGCGTCGCCCCTGTCTTTGCTTCGGCGCTGCTACCCCCTCTGGCCAAGGTGGGCCTGGTGGCGGGTCTGAGTATTGCCACCTGCGCGGCGGCGCCTCCACTGCAAGGCGATCTCGCGATGGGCGCGGTCAGCTACCTGGGGGCGCTACTGGCAGAGGTCGTACTGGGAATGGCGATTGGGTTGGGCGCGCGGCTTCTACTGGATGCCCTGGACTTTGCCGGCCAGGTGCTGGACCTGCAAGTCGGGCTCCGGGCCGGGGTGTTCTTTGACCCAGCCTCCGGGCGCCAGACCAGTCCGCTGGGGCAAGTTTATAGCATTGTGGGCACGGTGCTATTCCTGGAACTAAATGGCCATCACTGGCTGCTAAGCGGGCTGGCGGCCACATTTCGCTATGTTACCCCGGGGCAGATAAGCCTCGGCCCGCACCTGTGGGGGATAATAGTGGGCTTGGGGGCCAGCATCTTTCGACTCGCTCTGCAAGTTGGGGCGCCCGTGATGCTAACCTTGTTCCTGGTGGACCTGGTGTTCGGAGTCGCCGCGCGGGCGATACCGCAGATGAACGTGTTCATTGTGGAACTGCCGGCTAAGTTCCTGGCCGGCTTTGTGGCGATGCTGCTATGCGCGCCGCTGCTGCTGGGAGTAGTCGCCTCCCTGATTGAGGATATGAACGACTACGTCCTCCAACTCGTGCACCTAGCCGGGGGATAGGGGAGAGGCGGCAAGAGGCGAGAGGTGAGAAACCCTCGCGGGGCATGGCATACGACTTTTCACACACCTTCGGCAAGCTGGAAGCTTGCCCTACCCGAGGGGTCCGGTCATGCGGGCTTTGTACTCCTGCACTGGACAGTAAGCGATGGCAACTGCTGGCGAGAGAACTGAACGCGCAACTCCATGGCGGCGGCGTAAGGCGCGGCAGCGAGGGCAGGTCGCCCGCAGCCAGGACCTGACCGGCGCGCTGGCGCTAGTGGCGGGCATCGTGACCCTGACCGTGGCCGCGCCGTGGCTGTGGACGGTCGCCCAGCAGATGATGCAGACCACCCTGCAGCAGGGGCAGATTGACTTCTCCGTCGCCGACGTCAGCGCCCTGTATCGTATTTACCTGGGATGGGGCCTGCGCCTGGCCGGGCCGGTGATGTTGCTAAGCCTAATCGTGGCCCTCGCTATCAATCTGGCGCAGGTCGGCTTTTTGTTCTCTCTGTATCCACTAAGGTGGGACATCAACAAGCTCAGCCCCATCGAGGGCCTGCAGCGGCTGTTTTCGGTGCAGGGGCTGGTGCAGGCCCTCAAGAGTGTCCTGAAGATGGCGGCGCTGCTGGTGGTGGCGTGGCTGGCTCTGCGTAAACAGACGGCCCAGATAATGCTGGTCGGCACGCTAGCGCTGCCAGAGTCACTGCAAGTGGGGCTAGACATAGCATGGGATGTGGCGATCAAATGCGCGGCAGCGTTGGTGGTCATTGGCGCAGCTGACTATGGCTATCAGCGCTACACCCACGAGCGGAAGCTGATGATGACGCGGCCGGAGCTGAGAGAGGAGTTGCGCGAGACCGAGGGTGACCCGCTCATGCAGGCACGGCGGCGGCAGCGCAGGCGGGAGATGCTGGAGGGCGGAATCTCGCGGGAGATGCCGCAGGCCTCGGTGGTGGTCACCAATCCAACACAGGTGGCGGTGGCGCTGCGGTATGAGCTGCAGATGGAGGCGCCCAGGGTGGTGGCCAAGGGGCGCGGTGAGCTAGCCCAGCGGATCGTGCACTATGCCCACCTCTACGCCATCCCGCTGCACCAGGACCGGGAGCTGGCGCGGGTGCTGTACCGGCGGGTGAAGCTGGGCCAGATGATCCCGGCGCGACTGTACCAGGCCGTGGCTGAGGTCCTCGCCATCATCCTGCGACGCCGGGAGGCGATGCGGCAGCGGAGCAGACGCCGGAGGCAGCAGATATATTAACTGGGGTTTAGTTAAAGGCTCTAAGGGTAAGGTCTAGCGACAAAGACAAGGGGCGCGGCCGGCCCAGCCGCGCCCTCCTGGCTCTTGCGTCGCTACCTCAATTACTCCTCACGCAACTGCCAGGGAATAGCCTCGCGCAGTTCGCACACCGACTCAGGATAGTTGCGCTTCTTGTTCTTGTAAGCCTTGAACGCCAAAGCCGCCTGGGCTAAGCCCACTTGCGCGAATGGGGCTATATTACCAATTCCGCCACAAACTGGGCGTGCCATATGGTCTCCCGACCAAATACCACTTGACGTGGCAGCGGCACTTGTCAAGGGGTTTTCTAAAAAGGCAGACAACGCCAGAGGACAGTGCCGAAAAAGGGGTCAGAGGCTATTTCCCCTGAGATTAGCCCTCCCAAGCGGTTTGGCTAAAGTTGGCAAGCCAGGGAAATAGCCTCTGACCCCTTTTTCTCCAAGCCGCATAAAGGGATTTTTCAGGCTGAGAAGGAATGCAGGATAGAGTAGGAGAATGTAAGGCAGTGTAAGTTTGATGTAAGGGTGGGATATATGCCAGAGGTGCTTACCGCCGAGGAGCTGGCCCAGTACCTGGGTGTGCATTACCGCACTGTGCTGCAACTGGCCCGGGAGGGGAGCCTGCCCGGCAGGCGCGTGGGGAATAGCTGGCGCTTCCACAAACAGGCGATTGATGAGTGGCTGGCCGGAGGCGGGCGCCTCGCGCAACGAGCGGTCGTCGAGGTCAAGTAAGGCGCCGGCGAGAACCTGACCACAAGAGCGGGGACAATGGCGGTCATAATAGCGCTTGCCAACCAAAAGGGTGGGGTAGGGAAGACCACGACGGCGCTGAATCTGGGTGCGGCCCTGGCCGAGCAGGGGCGGCGGGTGCTGCTAGTGGACCTGGATCCGCAAGGCTGTCTGACCCTGGCGCTGGGGGCGAACAGCGACGCGGGCGGAAGCTGGGAGCTCTTTGAGGACACCGGGGGCGAGGTTAACGTCATCGCGGTGCGCGAGGGGGTGACGCTGGTGCCCGGGGGCGTGGAGCTGGCGGAGGTGGAGGGGAGGCTCCACAACACCCCGCTACAGCGCGAAGTCTTCGCCACGAGGTTGCGGGAGGCCGCACGCAAGTATGACTACCTGCTGATAGATTGCCCGCCGGGGCTGGGGGGTCTGAGCCTGAGCGCGCTGCAGGCGGCTGGTGGAGTGGTGATCCCCATGCAGTGCGACTACCTGGCTCTCCGGGGGGTGGCGCTGATTCTGCGCCTGGTGGAGCTGGTCCGCGAGGGGTTCAATCGGCGCCTGAAGGTAGTGGGGATTGTCCCGACGATGTTCGATCGCCGTACCGTCCACTCCGGCCAGGTAGTTCAGGCCGCCCACGATAGATTTGGCGACATGGTGCTGCGCACGCAGATACGGCACAGCGCGTTTGTGAAGAAGGCACCAGTCGCCGCCAAGAGCGTGCTGGAATATGCTGCCAATTCAGCAGCGGCGCAGGACTACCGCGCCTTAGCAGAAGAGGTCATCGCCCATGTCGAGAAAGCCAAGTCTAAGCGGCGCCGATGAGCGCGCGTTTGAAGGCCTCGCGGCCCTGGAGGGGATAGTCAAGGGCGAGCGCGTCGAGGGCCTGGAGATCGTCAGCCTGCCGACAACCGCGCTGAGCCCCAGCCCGTACCAGCCGCGCCGCGCTTTCTCCAAGAAGGCGCTGGCCGAACTGGCCGAGTCCATTAAGCAGGAGGGCGTCTTGCAGCCGATCCTGGTGCGGGCGGTGAAGCGAGGCAAGTACGAGATCGTGGCGGGGGAGAGGCGCTGGCGGGCCGCCCAGATGGCGGGGCTGGACGAGGTTCCGTGTGTGGTGCGGGAGGTGGGGGAGATGCAGGCCAGGGTCATAAGCCTCATCGAGAACCTGCACCGCGAGGACCTCAGAGACATGGAACGCGGGGCGGCGATCCGGGAGCTGCATGACATCACGAAGGCCTCCTGGGATGAAGTTGCTAAGCAGATTGGTTTGACCCGGCGGTCGGTGCTGAGGCTCGCAGGATTGGCTAACTTGCCCGATGATCTACAGCAGTTGCTAATCGAAAAGGAATTGACCGAAAAGCACGGCCGCGCCCTGCATAAGCTGGGCAAGAAACGCCGGCGGCAACAGGAATTGGCCGAGGCCATTGAGACCCACAATCTCACCGGCGACGAGGCGCTACGCTGTGCCAAATACGCCGAAGAACACCCGCGGCTCTCGCTCAAGAACGTGGTGGCGCAGGTGCGGGGAGAGGGCCGCGGCTATAGCCGGGGCATCACGGCGGTAATGAGAGCGGCGGAGGACCTTTTGGAGGCCTTGAAGGCGGCGCGCGTCAAGCCCATGCGTGAGACCACACAAGCAGAATTGGAGATGAGGCTGGAGGCGGTTGCCAAGGAGATCGCTAACTTCCAGGGACGGCTGAATGTGTTAAGCCCTAGGGTCAAGGTGCACATAGTGGGCTCGGAGTAACAGCGTCTGAATGCCACGCGTCGCAGCGGCGGCCTACCTGGCAACCCACCCCTGTTTCCCCTCCCTAAAGGGGGGGCCAGAGGGTAGGTCATCCACGGGCGCGATGCTCGTGTCACTATCAGGATGATTTGAGTAACGCGTCGTTGTCATTTGGAGGGAATCTGCGGATGCGAATCCGCGTCAAAGATGAACGGCGTCAGCCTTTTCATCTCGTTGATAAGCTAGTCACCTGGTACTGGCTCCCGTTCATCGGGCATACAGGCTATACCCTCTATAACCTCTACATCAGCCTCGTCAACTACGAGACGAAGGGCGCATACCCCTCGATACGGAGAGTCGCAGAGTTCCTGGACATCAGTGAGAATACGATTCGCAAGTATAACCGGCTGCTGGCGAAGTATGGCTTGATAAGGATCGAGCGGCGCAAGGATCCCCACAGCGGTGGCCAGCTATCACACATGTACTACATCCTGGACGCTCCACCGCTTCCTGAGGACCTGCAGGACGAATACGAACGCCGGAAATTGGTCAAGAGCGACCTGATGCGGCTCAGGCAGTTATCTGACCAGGTGACGGAGGAAGGCTCAGAGGCGGGCGAAAACAACCCGGGCGACGCAAATTTACCCCCCCCTCAATCATTGCAGGGGGGCCTTCAACCATTGAACCAGGGGGTTCAGCCATTGCAGGAGGGCTCTTCAACCACTGCAGGGGCCAATATAAGGAGTAAAAAGAAAAAAAGAAAGAACAACAACACCGATACACTTGTTGTTGCTGATTCAGAATCACAATTAGTAAAGATACTTCGAGAGCTTGGGGTACACCATCGCCAGGCCCAACGGTTGGTGCGCAATTATGACAACCAAAACATTAAGCACCTCTATGAGTACTTGCTGTATCGTATAGGCCAGGGACGAGCGCCGGACAATCCACCGGCCTGGCTGGTTGCAGCCATTACGGAGGACTACCAGATTCCGGAGGCTGTCAAGGGCCAGAAGAAGGAGGAGGCGAAGGCAAGGGCCGAAGCCGAGAAATTGCAGGAGGCGCTCGATGCTCAGAAGGACAAGGAGAGGGACGAGTTTAACGAGAAGCGAGAGCGGCTCATGGACAAACTCGGCGTAAGCGAGGAAGCCCGGGAGGTCTGGGCAAGCACGATACAAGAACTGAAGGCGAGAGACAAATGGAGCCCGGTGTTTGAGCTGGCGTTTCTGGAAGCCGTGGAAGGCGAGGGAGCAAGAGTTAGAGTAGAGGCCGAGGTAGCGAGACAAATCATCGAGAAGAAGGAAAAGCATCAGGCGCTCCGCAGTGCGCTGAGGAAGGTGCTCGGTAGGACTGTGTATGTAACGATAGTTGGAGCAGAATGAACGACAGGAGATACTTCCAGAGCAACGCTATAACCATCATTAATGATGACTTACTTGCCACAGAGCTGGTCCCCGAAGGGGGCATTGACCTGACGGTCACGTCCCCGCCCTCCAACGTGGGCGAGAGCGGAAAGCGGCTAGGGCATCCAGCGCCGTTCCCTCTGGAACTGGCGCGGCGAATGCTTGAAATGCACGAATAAATAGTTTGCGTGGAAAAGATGGCGAGAGAGATTATGACCGCGCAGGTGGTGACTACCACTACCACTGCTACGGTCGCCGAAGTTGCACAGGCTCTCACCGAGAACAAGATCAGTGGAATGCCGGTAGTGAGTGAGGGCAAGGTGGTGGGCATCATCAGTGAGGCTGATATCCTCTCCGCCGCCGAGGGCGCTATGGTAGAAGCGGTCATGGCCCGCGATGTAGTCTCAGTCGCGCCAGAGGCCCCCGTTGGCGAGATTGCCAAGAGGCTGGCTGAGAGGGCGATTAAGCGAGTGCCGGTGATTGATGCCGCAGGTAACTTGCTGGGGATTGTGAGCCGCGCTGATGTAGTAGCAGCGATGGCCGCTGAGTAGACCACAGTATGTTGCTCGCCGCAGAGAGTGCGAAACCCAATTAGAGCCGTTGGGATTTGGGGCTAAGCGGGAAAAGAGAAGGAGCGTGGCCGCTGGGCCACGCCTCGATTCTGTGCGCGGGCCTAGTCGTATTGTTGTGGGCTATTTCGGCCGGGCAGCCTCTTCATCTAGTGGCCACAGGCCTTATGGCGTCCACCGCTGGCCCAGTAGGGCACCAGCAGAGCACCACTTCGCGTGCCCGTCGTTGTAGCCGAGGTTCTGGCCGCCGTTGTGTGCCTTGTTGTTGGTGTAGCCCAGCACATCTCCGATGGCTATCTCCAGGTACACCGTTGCTTCACCCCACATTACGGTGTTCGCCGGGGCCTGGAACGCGCCTAGCTTCACGCCGCCTTGTCCGCTGATCGGATGGTAGCTGCGCGCATAAGGGCTGCAGCAAACGGTCGAATAACCGGAGGGGCAGAAGCGAATCTCCTCGTTCATAATGTACGGCAGCAGCAGTTGAAGCCGAATGGCACGATACGGCCCGTCAGAACAGTAACTGCCATTGCCGCCGGAAGGATCGGGGTAGTTCCAGTTGGGGGCCATCCTCTCGTCATAATCCTGCGCATACATCAGGTCCGCGAGAACGATCTGCTTCACGTTGGATAGACAGCTCGTCTGGCGAGCCTTCTCTCGCGCCCGGGCGAAGACCGGGAATAGAATCGCTGCCAGGATCGCGATTATCGCAATCACCACCAGCAATTCGATCAATGTAAAACCTCTGCGCATACGACCATCTCCTTTCGTTATTGGACGCGTCAAATGCGAAGCATCCGACGGGCTGCACAATGGGCCAGATGGGGCCCCTACCCCATTTGGCCCCTCCAACTATCGCCTCCACTGGGTCATAAGATTGTGTACCCCAAATCAGCACTGTTATTATAACCTGCACGGGAGGAGGCTGTCAAGGGTTTTTTACAAGAAGGTAGACAACGGTTGTCTGGAGACCACCCGATCCGACGATTAACTGGTCTTGGGGCCCATACAGGGATATTTGGACAAATTTACATAACATAGATTAGCGGAGGTTAAATGGCGCTCAAAAACCGTCCACCTCTAGCCCCTCTACTCGCGCGAAATGGCGCAGATTTCCGGTGAGGAGTATCAGCCCTCGCGATATTGCAATCGCTGCAATCTGCAGGTCAGCATGAGCCAGCGGCGTGCCGGCCTGGTCGACCTGTGCCCGGATCCGCCCATAGACCTTCGCTGCCTCCTCATCAAATGGCAACACCACAATGCGCTGAAGAATCCCATCCAGGCGCTGGCGCAGCTTCTTGCCCGGCTTCTTTCGCTCCAGGCCATATAGCAACTCGCCCAGGGTGATGGCAGATATGTAGCGGTCGCCCGGTGGCACAGCGCTTACTTTTTCTACCAGCTCCCCGCGCGTGGTCCCGCGCGCCAGGTGGCTGATGGCGTCGGTGTCAATCAGCAGCATCTTGCTCCCCCTCCAGCGCGACATCGGGCGGCGGGTTGGCGGCGCGCTCCTGTATGATCTCATCCAGGACATGAGCGAGCGCCTCGCCCTCTGGGCCGAGGTCAAGCAGATCAGTGAGCCAGTCGTCGGCCTGGAGGCGGTGTTCCAGGGGTAGGTCTTCGAGGGGTACGACTGCAGCGACCGGCTTGCCACGGCGCTGGATGATATACCGCGCCCCTCCCTCCCGCACGCGGTTGAGGATCTCTGACAGCTTGGCCTTCGCCTCCGCCACACCGAGGGTACTGGTCATAATGGTCATCTCCTTTATGACTATTATGACTATTTCTGAGCCTTCTGTCAAGCTCTCAATTCGACAATCAAGGGAAGGAAAGGAGTAGGGGCGGTTCGCGAACCGCCCCTACTCCTTCAGTGGTGGGGGGCGTCTCGCGTGTGGTCGTCAGATGGACAGGCATGGTTCGACAAGCTCACCATGCCCTGAGCTCGTCGAAGGCCAAGGATGCCTGTCCTACCCGGGATGGGCGGGCTGGAAGCATATGTTAGTTGTCGCAGTGGCGGCTCGCTCGTGGGCTGCAGGGCGATGCGACAGTGCAATGCCTCACGCTGCCAGGGCGACTGGTAGAGTGGCGGTAGAGTGACTCTTGACGCGCACCCCGGGCACAATCTCTGCATGAGACAGTACCGCCAGCTCGGGGAGGTGCTGGGCCACTAGAGAGCGCAGGTGTCGGCGGATCTGCGGGGAGGTCAGCAGGGCCGGCTTATGCCCGAGGGCCACCAGTTGCTGCATGCCCGCCTCTAGCTGGCGCATTAGGGCTTCCACAAAGCCCGGGGGCGGCGCGGAGACCGGCCCCGTGGGCGTCTCGGTTATCGAAGTCTGTATCTGCTCCTCTACAGCAGGGTCCAACGTTAGCACGTTGATGGTGTTCTCTTCATCCGTGTACTGCTCGCAGATGGTGCTGGCCAGGACCATGCGCACGAATTCGGCGGCCTGGTCTAGCTGCTGCGTCACGCGCAGCCCATCGGCCAGGGCTTCCAGGATGGAAGCGAGGTCGCGAATGGGCACTCCCTCGGACAGGAGAGACCGCAGCGCCTGCTGCACCTCGCCAATGGAGGCCAGGTCTGGGATGAGGTCATTGACCGCGGCCGGCTCGGTCTGGCGCAGCCGCTCGACCATATCGTGCACGTCCTGGCGGCTGAGCAGCTCAGCGGCGTGCTGATTGACGATCTCGGAGAGATGCGTGCCGATGACCGTGGAGGCCTCCACCACCGTATAGCCGCGCGCCTCCGCGACCGGCCGCAGCCCGGGCTCGACCCACCAGGCCTCCAGTCCGAAGACCGGGTCGCTGCCTTCAATGCCCTCCAGAGCCGCCGCCTCGGGATGGGTCTTCATCGCCATTAGCCGCCGGGGCTGAATCTCCCCCTTCCCCACCTCAACACCCTTGAGCCGGATGCGGTATTCATTGGGCGGCAGTTTGAGGTTATCACGGATGCGCACCGCCGGCAGGCGCAGCCCCCAGCGCTCAGCCGCCTGGCGCCTCACCCCCTTGATTACCCCCGGCAGGTCGCCACCACTGGCGGCATCGGTGAGCGACAGCAGACCATAGCCCAACTCTATGCGCAGCCGGTCGGTCTGTATCAGTTCGTCGAAGCCCTCGGCTTGCGGAGGGCCTTCGGTTTCGCCAGCTTGCGGGGGTGCCTCCTGCTCTGGGGGTTTGGTGAACAGGTAGTAGCCGACAATTGCCGCAAGCCCTCCGACAAGAAAGAAGCTGAAGTTCGGCAGGCCCGGCACCATGCCCATCGCCAGCACTACGGCTGCGACTATCAAGACTGCGCGGGGCTGGGCCAGCATCTGCGCGCTGACGTCCCGGCCCAGGTTGTTCTGTGATGCTGCGCGCGTAACAACCAGGCCTGTGGCCGTGGAGATCAGGAGCGCTGGTAGCTGGCTGACCAGCCCATCGCCCACCGTGAGCAGACAGTAACGCTGCACCGCCTCACCGGCCGACAGATTCAGGCGCAGCATGCCGATAAGCAGGCCCCCAATCAGGTTGACTGCCACGATGATAAGCCCGGCAATGGCATCACCGCGCACGAACTTGGTGGCGCCATCCATTGCCCCGTAAAAGTCCGCTTCCTGCTCGATGCGCCGGCGTCTTTGTCTGGCCTCCTCTTCCGTAACCAGCCCTGCGTTGAGGTCGGAGTCAATTGCCATTTGCTTGCCCGGCATCTCGTCGAGGGTGAAGCGCGCCGCCACCTCAGCCACGCGCTGCGAACCGTTGGTGATGACCACGAACTGGATGACCACCAGGATCAGAAAGATGATTAATCCGACAATCAAATCCCCCCCGACCACGAAGTTTCCAAACGCCTCGATGACCCTCCCCGCTTGCGCGTGCAGCAGAATCAGCCGGGTGGACGAGATATTCAAGGCCAGGCGGTAGAGAGTGGCAACCAGCAGCAGCGAGGGGAATACGGAGAACTCCAGTGGCTCGGTGATGTACATACTGACCAGCAAAATGCCCAGGGCCAGGGCCAGGTTCAGGGTCAGGAGAATGTCCAGCAGCAGGGGCGGCAGCGGTATCAACATCATCCCGATAAGCCCGATGATGCCGACTGCCATCATCACATCGGTCTGCTGCGCTATGCGGTCTAGAATGTGTTGAGGCATAGGGTTCGTGGCGTTTGTGGGCGTGATGAATCAGGTCCCTACTTGGGTTTCTCGTCGCTCGCAGCTAACAACAGTTGTATCCTCAGGAGTACAGCGGCGCGCCCGAAGGCCCACTGCACCTCTTGCTCGCTTAGCTCCATTACCTGGGCAATCTCGGCGAAGGTGAGGTCCTCGAAGTAGTACATAGCGACTACGAGCTGCTCAAGCTGAGGCAGGGCGCAGATAGCCGGGGCCAGGCGCCGTTGCAACTGCTCTTCATCCCATGCCAGGGCAATTACAGCCTGCGGCGCAGCCGCCATCAGAGCCGCCACCTGCGCCAGAGCCTCCCTGAGCTGTTCGAGCGGCTCAGATAAGAGGGCCGCCAACTCCTCGTCCGTGCCCTCCAGGCCTGTCCGCAAGGCCTTGTCTGCGGCCTCTGACAGCCGCCGTAACGGGGCCTGAGTTTCGGGAAGGAAGCAGCGCGATTGGCGCAGGCAATCCGTCAGGGCACGCCAGATGCAGATGCGTGCATAGCTCTCAAACCCCGCCGAGCCAACGGGCCTCCTATCTGCTGCCTCCAGCAGCGCCAGTATCGCCGTGCCCTCGAGGGTCTCATAGGCCACATCGGGGGGCAGGTAGCCGCCTAAGCGGTCCAGGGCTACCCGCACCAGCGGGAAATACGGGCGCAGCTCCTCGATACTCGCCCCCTCTCCGCCGGCGGCGAGCTTCTGGGCCTCAAATGCTGATAACGCCTCTTGGGTTGGAACTTCTGGTTTTGGCATTATTCGTTTGCCAGGTGCGCCGCCTCGGCGATCTCCCTCAGCCCCCCGGCCCCCCTCCGGCCCTTACGCTGCCATTGGCACCTCCTGCGTATCTTCGCCTACGATTCGCTTCAGCCATAAGAGAGTCTCTGCAAAATCCGTGCAAGTTCTCATGTCCTGGCGGAGAAATTCCAGGCTCTTCTCCCGCAGAGCAATCGCGCGGTCTATTCGCGGGTTGCTCCCTTGTGCGTAGGCACCCAGGTTAATGAGGTCCTCAGCCTCGGCATAGGTTGCCACCGCCTCACGTAGCTGGGCGGCGGCCCGCTGGTGCTCTTCGTCGGCGATCTGCGGCATCAGGCGGCTGATGCTCTGCAGCACATCAATGGCCGGGTAATGCCCCTGTTCAGCGAGCCGGCGCGCCAGCACGATATGCCCATCCAGCACGCTGCGAGCGGCGTCTCCGACCGGGTCGCCCAGGTCGTCTGCCTCTACCAGGACGGCGTAAAGGCCGGTGATACTGCCGTGCTCTGAGGTGCCAGCGCGTTCCAGGAGTTGGGGAAGCATCGTAAAGACGGAGGGGGTGTAGCCATTGCGCGTGGGTGGCTCGCCGCAAGCCAGGCCGATATCCCGCTGCGCCCACGCCACCCGGGTCAGCGAGTCCATCATCAGCAGCACATCCTTGCCCTGGTCGCGGAAGTGCTCCGCCACTGCCGTGGCCGTATACGCAGCCCGCAGGCGCAGCAGCGGTGGCTGATCGCTGGTGGAGGCGATCACCACCGAGCGCGCCAGGCCCTCTGGCCCCAGGTCCTGCTCAATGAACTCCTTGACCTCTCTGCCCCGCTCCCCGACAAGCCCGATTACATTCACCGCCGCCTGGGTATTGCGGGCGATCATGCCCAACAGTACACTCTTGCCCACCCCGCTCCCGGCAATGATTCCAAGCCGCTGCCCCTTGCCGCAGGTCAGCAGCCCATCAAGGGCGCGAATGCCCAGAGCTAATGGCTCCCGGATGCGCTGGCGGTCCAACGGCGAGGGTGGTTCGGCGTTCAGCGGCCGCGACTCCGAGGCCGGGCAAGCTCTGCCATCCAGCGGCCTGCCCAGGCCATCAAACACTCGGCCCAGCATCCCGTCCCCCACCGGCACGTGGAGCGGCTCTCCGGTGGCGACGACCTCATCCCGGGGGCCGATCTCGGCCGTTGCCCCCAGTGGCATCATGAGCATCTGCCCGTCCTGAAAGCCCACCACTTCAGCCAGCACCTCTCCCCCTCTGCTCTGGATGCGGCACAGCTCCCCCATCTGTGCAGGCGGGCCGGCGGTCTCGACCAGGATTCCCACTACCCGCCGCACGCGACCCAGCCTGCGCGTCGGTTGGGCCGCCTTTATGGCCTGTTGTAGCCGCTGGTAGTGCCCCATCTAGGCGCCCTCCCCTGCCACTTGCTGGAGGGCCTCGGAGAGGATCTGCAGTTGCACGCGGATCCGCGCGTCAACCTCTCCCCTCTCCGTGCGGATTATCACCCCACCGCGCTCCACGTCATCCGTCGCCGTGAGCTTGAGTGTTCCCTCCCCTAGCTCCCGCAGCAGTTGCTCCTGTGCGGCTCTTACCACTGGCTCATCGGCCGGATTGATCAGGATCTGTACCTGCCTCGCTCCTGCCACCTGCGCCAGGCCACGGCGTAGCGTCCTGATGACTATCTCGCTATCCCGCTCGATCTCGTGCCCGATTACCTTCTGACTATCTCGCTATCCCGCTCGATCTCGTGCCCGATTACCTTCTCGGCGATCTCCACTAGTAGAGGAGGCACTTCGCGCTCTATTTGGTCGAGCTTCGCCACCAACTGCTGCTCGAATTGCGCAATGAGCGACCCCAGCGCCTCTCGTAGCCTTGCTTGTGCTTCGGCCTGGGCTTGTTGAGCCTGGGTGACGAGTTGCTGGGCCTGCTGCTGGGCGGCCTGCACTATCTCCGCCGCC
>JALGTI010000269.1 GCA_029821455.1 Candidatus Zipacnadia bacterium
CTGTTCATCATCATGGAGTATGGTGGGCCGTGCGAGGCTACGCATGAGCCCTCGGTGGTTGAGGTCGAGCCGGGCAAGCTGATGATGATCCTGCGCACAAGGCTGGGGCGATTGTTCCAGTCGTGGTCCGAGGACAACGGCGAGACGTGGTCGCGCCCAGAAGCAACGCAACTGGCAGGTACTCAGGCACCCGGGCAGCTCCGCAAACTGCCCAACGGGCATTTGCTGGTCGTCTGGACCCAGCAAAGCGAACGGGAGATACGGCAGGGCTTCATCCGAACTCGGTTATCATCGGCCATCAGCAGGAATAGCGGCGGCTTATGGGAGCACTTCCAGAACATCGAGTCGTTGCACGAAGAGACGCATGTTGAACCGGGGCCGATTGCGCTGGTTCGGCCAGAGGGCTGCTACCCGGTGCACGCGCAGATGCCTGCGTCTGAATGCGAGGCCGAATATACCGTGCCGCTGCCGGAGGGATACGGGCGCTGGTCGTACCCTTCAGTGTTCGTTGCTGACGACCGGGTGCTCGTTTCGCATACCTACTCAGTACACGATAGCACTACTGGGGAAGTCATCAATCCCGGCGGAAGTAAGCTGAAGGTACTGCCTATCTCGTGGTTTTACGGGGCGGATGACCCCCAGAGAGAAAGCAGCTTCATAAAGAAGATCGAAGAGCAGTCGCCCAGGCCCTGAATGGCGCCACGGCAAGGGGTGCCGCTACGCGAGTTGACGAACACCATCACTGCCGGCGGCAGCACCGTGATGGAGGGAGAGCCACGGAATGTAGTTACCCTGAGCTACCCGCTGGTTATTTGCCTCACGACAGCCTGCCGCAAAACCTGGGCGGCATCGAGCCAGCATCATCGCTAATGGGCGTAGGATCAGATAACCCTCGTTTGAGGGGCCCTCGGTCAGCGTCTTCGCGAGGGTTTGGGCGATTACTTGCCAAGGCTGGGGGCTTTCTCCAGGGCTGCGTGCTGTGGCCCATGCTCACATAAACAACGAGGACAAACAGACCATATTATGGAAGACCCCAGCGAGGATATTCCACAGGACGGAGGCCTAGCAATGTTGAAGAAGGCAATATAAGGCTGGGCTTTCCGCCTGTCAAATTGTGCCCGCAAAGCGGTTCTCTTGGCTTCACCTATCAGGGCTTCCTGTGACGTAACCTGCAATCGTCCAATATCCGCTCCCTGCCTGTGTCTCTTGGCGCTATTGCTCAGTTCCTGCCTGTTTGACATGATAGTGTGGGAAGGAGGACACTCCTAAGGCTGGTGGACTATGTTGATGCGCAGACGGTAGACTACTAGCAACGATGCGAGGGCCCGAAATGAGATATGTTGGTTTGGACATTCATGCACGCAACATCAGCATGGCGGTGTTGGAGGAGAATGGCAGTGTGCTTTCTGAACACAGCTCTCACCCGCTGGAGGAGGCGCAGGTATTGGTGCAGCGATGGCGAAGGCACCGCAATACGATGAGGCCGCAGAGTTCACTTAGCTACCGCCACCGGGAGCGGAGGCGGCCCAACCCGGAGGTGCGAGCCGCATGCGCTTGGTAATCTATAACCTCGTTCTGCTGCTAGCATTCAGCACGGGATGTCTCGCTGCGGATCTTCTGGCTGACCTGCGTGCAGAGGTGGAGGCTATTGTCGCAAGTGCTACACTTAGCTCAACGGTACAACATAAAGGCGAGGGTGGCCCCGCGTACGTAAGGTACTCAGTGAGAATGGCCGGTGACAGGGCAGCATATGAACTGCAATACAAGAGCTTTCTGCCACCCAACGCAGGGCTCAACCGCGCCAAGCTGAACGACTGGTCCAGCGGCCTGGGGATGGTGCAGCCCTCCGTGCACGGCTGGTACTCCAACGGTTTTGTGGTGGCCACACTGTCAGATGCCACGGCCTCAGCGAGCATCTCAGATTCGTGTGGAGAGGTTGAACTGGTAGTCGAATCCGGTAAGATAGTGGCGGCTGATTTTGTGTGGGAGCTGACAACGGGTCGGGTGAGGCTGCGGTTCTTCGTGTGCGCTGACCGTCCTGAACTATTCCTGCTGGTCACGGCGGAGCCAAATGCTGAGGACGCGCGGCTGGCCGTGGATTTCCGCTGTTATCCCGGCGGCTTTATGGGGCCATTTGACCGCCGGGTCCATACCGCGGCCCGCGAGTTGGCCAACGCAGGGCCGGAGATCGTAGAGGTGGAGATAGACCCGGCTGAGGAATTGTGGATGCTGTTGGCCGATCACTACGCCGGGGTGACACCGCGACCGATGGGGCCATGTTCCGTGGCCGCTGACCCGGAAGGCATTGCATTGGCTCGTGCTCAGATCAAGGGCAACTATGGCGTGATACCACACTACAGTCTGGAACCCGGTCGGACGAGGGCGCTTTTTGCTGTTCGAGAGTTCCCGCCGATTCCCTGGCAGGAAGCTCTGGATGAGGTCACTGCAACAACGCAGGAGGCCTTGGAGGCTGGACGCGAGGCGCTCAGATCACTGCCATAATAGGGAGGCCATTATGCGCTACCTCAGTTTCGCATGCATCGCCCTGTCATGTGCCTGGAGTTTCGCCGCCGAGCCGATGACTGCACCGCCATTCGAACCATCACCGGTGATAGAATGGGGGAAGCCATTGGCGGGCGGGCCGATCCGCGCAGTTTTTCTCCTGCAAAGTGCAAAACAGGAGGGGCTCGAGTTCCTACGCCGCTTCGATGTTCAGGGCGACGTGCTAGTGTCTAGCAGGGGCGGGAGGTATGGCATCGACTCCATAGCGGCCAGTCTCGCCCGTCGTAAGCTGGACGCAGGGGAGTTGGACGTATTGGTCATCGGTGGCATTCTTTGGAACAAGATTCCCGCGACGCTGCGCCTAGACATTCTGGAACACGTACGAGATGGCATGGGGCTACTCTATGTGGATCTCAAGGAATCGGCCATGGACACGACATTGCCCAAGGTGCTGGCTGCGGACCCGGCGCCGGAGGCTGTGGCAGCAGTGACCAGCGGCGTACCCATCTCGTTGCTGCCGCTTGTCACCTTCCCTCGGCTGGGGGCACAGGGTAACACCTATGCTGACTACCCCGATGATGAGCATCCCGCACCCACACTAGAGCAGCTTGTCACGGCTGCGCGGTTCGGCAGCGGGAGAATCTGCATTCTGAACTACCCTGTAGCCGAGAGCAACGTCGTGTACCTGTTCTCGCTCACGCCTGGTATCCGCAGGCAGGATGCGCCTTTCATACGGAGTTACCCGTACTGGGAGTACTGCCACTCTCTGCTCGGTAAAGCCGTGCACTGGTGTGCTGGTCGTGAGCCGGTAGTGCGCCTTGCGGTAGAGGCCTCCGGGAATGCTGATGTGGAGGCTCCGCTGGCAGTTGTGAAGGCCGTCACAGACGAGACCCAGGCGGCTGTGGAGATCGAAGCGGTGGTTCGTGACAAGTATCACGATGTGGTTGGCCGTGTAGAAACTACGCTGTCGCCGACTGCCAAAGAAGCTGCTAGCTTTGAAGTGAATCTGCCCCGGAATCAGCGGCCCCCCGGTGGACTCTATTTCGTGGACGTATGGGCACGTAGAGATGGCAAGGTAGTGGATTGGGCGACAGGGGCAGGTGAACTGCCGTCAGATGCACGCATCGTGGCTATTGACTTCGACTGGGTACGTTACCCAGCAGATGCGCCCGTGAACGTAACGCTACATGTGACCGGTGCGCCTGCTGGCTCAATACTCGATCTGACACTGGTGGGAACCGACGGCCGCCTGCTAGCGCATCAGGTCAGCCCTGCACAGCAGCGCTTCACAGCCAGCTTCAGCCTGCGCGCGGCACAGACGCTGGTAAGCTACCTCGACGCGCGACTAAAGCTTGATGACCGCACCCTGTGGCGGGAGCGAGAGCCGGTCTTCCTGGCACCGGACCCGCCGGAAGAGTTCTTCGCCTATTCGTGGATGCAGGGCGAAACCTACTACTCGCGCGATTACCTGCGTCGCATTGCTGACCAGGCAGTCAACGCAGTCCTCGCCGCCGGCGGTGCGAGTTACTTCTCTTACGGCGGTCGCATGGCCGCTGAGATGAACCAGCGCCTAGTGCCCACCAATGTCGTTGAGTGCCGTCATTCCCATCTTGCAGGAGAGGATGCAGCCAAGCTTGCACGGCCTCTCACGGATCCGGACACACTGGCGAAGCAGGTATCGGCTCTGCACGAATTCATCCCCTGCGTCGTCCCCCT
>JALGTI010000014.1 GCA_029821455.1 Candidatus Zipacnadia bacterium
TATGAAACGCGTGATAATTGCACTTGTGCTGCTAGTCGCCTTGGGAGTTGGGGTTACGTTGGTGGTGCGGGCCAGGCACAGCCCAGACACTGCCTCCACACAGTTTCAGACGGTACGAGTGCAACGCGGTACAGTGAGGTTGACCGTCTCAGCCGACGGTGTGCTCAAGCCGCTGACCACGGTGATGATTAAGTCATACGCAGGCGGGGAGATCGAGGTGCTCGCCGTGGAGGTTGGTGACAAAGTCAAGGCGGGAGATCTCATAGCCAGTATTGATCCTACGGATAGTCGCACCACCTACGAGCAAGCTCTCGCTGACCTGCATGCGGCGCAAGCGAAGCTCACTCAGGCGCGTGAGCAGGCCAACGTGCAGCCAACGCTTACACGGGCGAGCATCGACCAGGCTGAGGCAAGCTACGACGCGGCGCTCAGGGACCTGGAGCGGCTTCAGCAGGCGACACACCCGCGGAGTCATGTTGAGGCACGCTCCGCGCTTGACAAGGCTCAGGCGAGTCTGCACGCCGCGCAAAAGGACCTCGAACGTCTGCAGAAGGCCACGCACCCTCAGGCCCGTGCGCAAGCGCGCTCGGCACTGGACAAGGCCCAAGCAAACCTGGACATTGCCGAAAAAGAACTAACGCGCGCCGAGGCCCTCAAGGCTCAGGGTTATGTGCCCCAAAGCGAAGTGGACGTCGCACTCAACCGCCGTGACCTGGCCAAGGCCGAGTTGGCCTCCGCACAAGAGCGCTGGAATACTCTGGACGCGGAGCAGACCCCCGAGTTGGAGTCAGCTCAGGCCCGGGTAGACCAGGCCCAGGCTGAATTGGTGTCTGCGCAGAAGCGTTGGGATACGCTGGATGCCGAGCAGAGCGCCGAATTGCAGGCGGCTGAGGCTCGCGTAGCCCAGGCGCAGGCGAGCCTGGATCAAGCCCGGGCAAATGCAGTGCAGGAGCAACTGCGCCGGGCTGATGTGACTAGCGCTCAAGCGCAGGTTGCGCGAGCGAAGGCTGAGGTCGAGAACGCCAGGACTATGCTGGACTACACTACCATTCGGGCCCCGCGAGATGGGGTGATCTTGCAGAAAACTGTCGAACAGGGAACCATTGTCACCTCCGGGCGGTCCGTAGTGGGGCAGGGAACCGATATCGTGGAGCTGGGGGACCTCACGAAAATGTTCGTGGAGGTACAACTGGATGAAGTGGATGTGGGCAAGGTGCGAGCCGGACAGCCGGTATCCATCAGTATTGATGCCTTTCCGGATGAGCAATTCCAGGGGGTAGTCACGCGCATTGATCCCCAGGCTGTTAGTCAGCAGAATATCACCACCGTCCTTACCACGGTGCAGGTCAACAACCCGGATGAGCGCCTGAAGCCGGAGATGACGGCAACCTGTGAGTTTCTGGTGGAGCACGTTGAGGATACTCTCTACCTGCCCAGCCGGGCCGTCCAGAAGATGAACGACCAGTACGCGGTAATGGTGGCTACAGATCAGGGGATGGCTACCGTGCCCGTGGAAGTGGGCCTTGTGGGCGACGAGAACACCGAGATTCGAACAGGACTCAAGGAGGGCGACGAGGTTATCATGCCCCAGCTTGGCGGGTCCGTAGGTGGAATGGAGGGCCGTGCAAGGGAGATGGGTAGGCGTATGGGTGGCGCCGGTGGGTTCGTCAGGTAATAGCTGCTCAGCACGTAGTGTAATACAATACAGGGGGTAGAAACATAAACATCTGGGAATCGCTACAATTAGCGTTGGAAGCAATTGTGGCCAACCGGCTTCGGTCGGCGCTGACTATGCTCGGCATCATTTTCGGCGTCGCTGCGGTCATCGCCGCAGTGTCCATGACCGAGGGCGCTAAGACTGCTACTCTAAAGCAATTTGAGAGGTTTGGGACCAATCTGCTGACAGTGAGGCCGGGACAGATGCGACACGGGCCGGTGCGCGGCGGGATGGGCTCCCAGCAGAACCTCACCTGGGCGGATGCTGAGGCAATCGCCAAGGAGTGTCCCAGCGTTGTGGCGGTCGTCCCCGAGGTGGACACCTCCGCTCAGGTGAAGGCCGGGAACGCCAATACCAACACTCGTATCGCCGGGGTGACCGAGAACTTCCCCTCCGTGCGAGAATTCAGGCTCGCGGAGGGCACGTTCTTTGCCGCACGCGAGGTCAAGGCGCGGAGCAAGGTGGCAGTGCTGGGACCGACTGTGGTGCAGAATCTGTTCGGTGCCGGCAGCTCTGTAGTCGGCGAGCAGATCAAGATTAACGGCGTGACATTCCGTGTGCTTGGCCAGCTCGAGGGCAAAGGAGATATGGGCCCGTTCAGTCAGGACGACCAGATTATGATACCAATTACCACGGCAATGTACCGGCTTATCGGGCGTAGGGGAGGGGCCGGTGCCCCCCGCGACAGCGTGGGCTTCATCCACGTACAGTTTACGAATATGAAACTGGCTGACCAGGCCCGGGCCGAGGTGGAGGCGCTGCTCAGAGAGCGCCATGGCCTCAGGCCCGAGACCGAGAACGACTTCCACGTCATGTCCGCCGCCGATTTCATCGCCGGCGCCGAGGAAGCCAGTCGCATTATGACGCTGCTATTCGCCTCCATCGCGGCGGTCTCCCTCCTGGTCGGTGGCATCGGCATTATGAACATCATGCTGGTCTCAGTAACCGAGCGGACGCGGGAGATTGGCCTGCGCAAGGCACTAGGTGCCACGCCCCGCGATATCCTGCTGCAGTTCCTCATTGAGGCGCTTACCCTGAGCTTGGTCGGTGGTGGAATTGGGGTGGTGGTGGGCACCAGCCTCTCGTACCTGCTCCGAGCAGTCGGGCTGAACACCGCCATCTCCGTCCCCTGGGTAGTGGTGGCTTTCTCGTTTGCGGCTTGTGTGGGCATCGTTTTTGGACTATTGCCCTCGCGCAAGGCAGCCCTGCTCCATCCCGTCGAGGCCCTGCATTATGAATAGCAACCCATCACAAAACATGGAGGGTACAACGTGCGAAACAGTCTCCTTATGGTCACGTTGACAGTTGCCCTAGCGATTTGGCTCCCAGCACCGGGCGTGTTAGCAGAAGAGCTACCCAATCGACCGTTGACCCTGGAAGATTGTGTGCTTATTGCTCTGGAGCGCAATCCGCAGATCATCTCCTCAGAGCAAGGGGTCATCAGCGCACAAGCAGGACTAACCGGGGCACGCAGTAGTTTCTACCCCCAGTTGTCGCTCAGTGCCGTGGAAGGACTGACCAGTCGCGTCGGAGACCTCTCAGGGGGAGGTGGGGCCGGCTCTGGGGGATCTAACACACGCGAGGACATTGATCTGACGGCACGCATGACATTCTGGCAGCGGGGCCGGCGGGAGAGCGTGGCGCAGAGTGCGGCATCGCTGCGCTCCGCTGAACTCAGCCATGCCTCTAGCGAGCAAGCACTGGTCGAACAGGTCGCCCGTGAATACTATGGACTACTTGCCATGCAGCAGTTGGTAGAGGTAGCAAAGGCCGGCGTTGAGTCCGCCCAAGATCACTTGGAGCAGGTTAGGGCCCGGATTGCAGTTGGGGTGACGGCGGAGGTGGATGTCTTTACCGCCGAGGACGACCTGGCACGAGCCCAACTTGATCTCATAGACACCCGGAGTAGTGTGCGGATGGCCATGGCGGGGCTGAAGAATACCATGGCGGTGCCCCCTGGCACCAGCTTCGAGCTCGCAGAAGCACCGGCACTCCAGGAGCAGCAGGTTCCCACCGTCCAGGAAGGTGTCGAGATAGCCCTACAGAGTCGGCCCGATGTATTAGCAAGCCACGCCACGCTTCGAGCCAGTCAATATGCCTTGGCCCAGGCCAAGATTCGTGGTGGTCCGCTCGTTGACGTTACCGGGCAATATATCCGAGGCTACACCGATTGGGAAACACGCGATCCCTCATGGAATCTGTCGGTAGGGCTTTCCTGGCCTTTGTTTGATGGCTATGCCACAAAAAGCGATGAGAAAGCAGCAAGCGCAAGCCTGCAGCGCTCCAGAGCGGATCGCCAACGCCTGATGAACCAGGTTGCGCTTGATGTGGAAAACGCCGTAGTAGAGGTGGAGCGTACGCGCGAACGCATAGCGGCCACAGCCAAATCCGTAGCCGCCGCGGAAGCGCGTCTGGCAGCCGCTGAGGGCAGATACCAGCAGGGCATTGGTATCCTGCTTGAGGTCATTGACGCACGGGCTGCAGTTACCAGTGCCCGTGCCAGTCAGGTCAGGGCACGCTACGATTACCAGATTGCGCTGGTGGGACTGCAAAGTGCTATGGGGACATTGCCCGTACCCGAAATCCGTGGGCGACAACGCGAGGAGGCCTCCGGTGATTGAGACAGTCGCCTTGTGCAAGGAGTACCGGATGGGCAAGGTGACGGTGAGCGCATTGCGTGGGGTGACTCTGCGCGTGGAAACCGGTGAATTTGTGGCCATCATAGGACCCTCGGGATCCGGAAAATCCACCTTTATGCACCTAGTGGGCTGTCTGGATAGGCCGACATCCGGGGAATGTCGTCTGGACGGATTTGAGGTATCTGAGCTGGACGAGTATGAGCTGGCCAAAATTCGCAACCAGAGGATTGGCTTCGTCTTTCAAAGCTACAACCTCTTGCCCCGGGCCACAGCGCTCCGCAATGTAGAAGTCCCGCTCCTGTATGCTCGCGGAGACGATCACAGGCACCGCCGGGAACGAGCGCAGCAAGCGCTGGAGGCCGTAGGTCTTGCGGATCGGATGTACCACCGACCTAACGAGCTGTCGGGCGGCGAGCAACAACGGGTGGCCATCGCCCGCGCCCTGGTCAATAATCCAGCGCTCGTCCTGGGTGACGAACCCACCGGCAATCTGGCCACCGCACAGGGCAAAGAGATTATGGCCATCTTCCAACAGCTCAATCGGGAAGGCAGGACAATCGTCATTGTAACCCACGAGGCAGACATCGCCCATTACGCACGGCGCATCGTCCGCTTCCGTGATGGACTGATCGAAGGCGACGAAGTCCTGCAGGACCCAGCGTGAGCATCTTCGATACGTGACGCCTGACACAGCTCCACATCCCAGACTCTTCTCCGACGCGAGGATAGACATCGGATAGCTGGCGACATCACCGAACGAGGAGGACCTTGCGGAACAGGCGCGGCGCTTTTGTCTCTCCGATGCCACCGGTGATGCCCAGCCAGCCCTCACGTCCGTTCCCATCGTCGTCGTTAGCGATAAAGTTGAAGCTAAAGATGGTGCCCTCCTCGCCAGTCGCCGGGGCGAGCACCTCCCACGGAAACGCGGCAACATATATGGTCACATCGCCTTCGCGCCGCACCGAGAAGTCAACCCCCTCGATGCGACTGACAGCAAATCCGCCTGGACCGGTGGTCCTGAGCAGTTCCGGCTGGCCCTGAAACAGGCCCATTTCCCACTCGCTGTCGTCAATGCCGTCCCATCCATCCGGTCGTTCAGTGGGCGCATTGCCCTCGGCATCGAAGCCCAACTGCACGCTATCGCCCTGCCACATATCAAGTGCTCTATCAGCCAATTGCCTGTGCACATCATCGCGCACCACTAACCCGATGTAGAACTTCCCCTCATCCCACCGCAGCCACAGCCTCGCGCTGAGGTCCTGCGGGCCCTCCCAGACAGTGCTGGGTGCCTTCACCCCATTTACGCACGACATCGTATACTGCGCAGTGTCCAGCACCAGCCTTGGCTCGCCCCAGGTCGCGGGATCGTCATCAACCGGAAGTCTGCTCTGGGAGTGACTTGCGAACAGAAGATTGTAATTCCGTTTGACAGGAGGTGCACCCGATGCCCGCAAGCGCAGCAAGGTCGGACTGCCCTGCAGGGGGAGGGTGGCCTCACGCTGCAGCTCAATCCGCACGACAGCGCCAGGTGGGAGATCGGCGAATTCCGCTGCTTCATCACGCAGGCCCCAGTTCACCGGGCGAGGGGGTAGCACGCTCAGCTTTCCGGAGGCCGGCTTTGCCGTTTCATTGCAGACCTCGACTTCAAGCGCCCCCGGTTTGAGAAAGACGCGCCCGACAGAGACCGGTGGCCCAGCCTCGTGCTGGATGGAGACAGGACCGCCTCCCTCAAGGCGCGCCCTGGAGAGAGCCTCTGCCAACGCCTCCGGCGACAGCTTCGTGGAAATGATGAAGGCCGGCGAACCGTCAAACGGAATTCCAATCTCTTTGGCGGCCTGCGGGAATTCAAGGGTATTGCCCATCATCTCGAGCACCTGAACATCGGCGGCTGCCAGCGGCGCACGCAGGACGTACCTGCGCTCGGGTGTGGCTGTGCACCACACTGCCGCGGCCACGTGGTCCGCGCCTCGGAAGACCATCAGCTCTACATCATCCTGCAGCTCTACATCCTGCACGAAGTCTGTGTATTCCAGCGCTCGGCAGATGGTGTTGATGGCGCAGAGCGCCGGGTGAATTCCCTCCTCGCGCAGAAGCCCAGATGGCATTGGCCGCATCACCGTATCCTGGTCCAGAAAGTAGAACATCCGCTCAACGCCTGCGGCCATTCCGGCCAGATACGCCCGTATGATGTATTGAGCCTGTGCGCGCTCGCTGATGATGGCAGGCGACCAATCCCTCTCAACACAGGGAATATGCGGGTTGAATTCATCATCACCATACCAGGCATATTCCGTCCACCACTGGCGCGGATTGTCAAAATACGGGGCAATAATCTCGTTGACACGGTCGCCCAGTTCCCGCATCCCTCCCTGCTCGGGGGATAAGTGATAGCCCGTGTACGGGTGGGCCGAGATGACGTCGCATCCCTGAGCGCCGTTGGCTTCAAGGAAGTCCTTTAGATACTGTACCGTGTCGCCATAACCCGTCGTCACGTTGGCAACCACAGGCACATCCGGCTCCACTTCCTTGATGGCCTCGTACGCCGCACGATGCAGGTCCACCACCAGTTCCACCGGGTTTCCGTAGATCTCATTGGATATCTCCCAGGCACCAACTTTGCCTTTGTATCGCGTTGCCATCTCTGACCACCACTGCGCCCACGCGTCCAGATTTACCCGCTTGCGCTCACTCCAACTGTCTTTCACCATCTCATCCAGTTCCGTCCACGATGCCCAGCCCCCGTTGATCGGCATCGTCCACAATCCTGCTTTGAGGGCATTGCTCGTGTACATATCCATCACGCCCCAGCGGTACTCGCCGGGTTTTGGCTCCATAGAAGAATGGTAGATGTTGTCACGCGACCACATAATGCCACAGCGAGCGATCAGTTGAGCCAGCTCAGGCGCTTTGCAGAAGAAAGTCACCCCGAACTTGCCCGACTTATCCGGCGGCTTCGCGCGCTCAACCGGCTGGATCACCCCAAGAGTGATAAACTTGCGGAAAACCTCCCCTGTGCTTGCGTCCATTGCCTCTACGACGCACTTATAGAAGCCCAGGAGTGAGACGTCAGGCTCAAGAAGCTGCTCGGTGCTGTCAGTGGCCGCGATGCGCACGGCACCACTTGCCTCAAAGACCTGTTGCCCCTCAAAGTCCGTCATCCGTGCTTTGTAGTTGCACCACCGGCTCTGTTCAGTGTTGTTCCTGAACAGAGCCTTGATGGCGATGTCACCGGCATCTTGTACATCGTACACGTTATGGTAGCGCTCGGTGGCCAGGCTGATTTCGATGGCCTCTGATGGCGGTGACAGGATGAATTCTACGATCCCGGCGTCGCTGGTGAGGTCAAGCGCAAACTGGCCCTCATCATCCCGGCGCACCACGGCAGATACCCCCTCGCCCGGCTCAATTGTCAGCCTGCGCTTGGATAGCGACCCGAGGATTATGGACTTGGCGTCTTCAACCTGGCGCACGATTCCTGCCGGCCCGGGGTTGAAGCGGCCACGAATGCCGTCAATCTCAAAACCTTGCTTGTAGTATGTGTCTTGATCCAGCGACAACCGATACGTCAGCGGTCGCTTCGGCTCGCATTCGAGCCGCGCACTGACCTGGTAACGATAGTTTGCAACGGAGCCGGTAAGCTCCACGTACTCCTGGTCGCTAAGGCCGACCTTGCCGCCACTCAGCGCCAGAGTCGCATTGTCGAACTCCTTTCCATTCACCAGCACCGAAGCAGGGCCCACCAGCCTCCTGCGAAACGCGGTTATGCAGCGGATTATCGTGGGCGCCGATTTGCTGGCCGCGACTTGCAGGTGCGTGTTATAGATGAAATACTCATCTGGGTAGTAGTGGATATTGACGAAGCGCTCGGTTGTCTTGATCCTGGGGTCCACCAGGAACTCAACGTCGTCGAGGTAGACAGTCACAGGCTCGGGGCCATTGAACTGCCAAAAAACCCAGTGGTTCCGTCGCCAGTCAGGCTTGACATCCGGTGGATGGCCGACGCTGAAATCCTCGGCGTATAACACCACTTTTTGCCAGCCTTGCGTGCCCAAGGGGACAGCGTGATGCCATTGTGTCTGGTAGTCACCGCTGGTGAACGTCACTGTCAGTGTGCTTTGGCCAGGATTCGACACAACCTTGAGCCAAAAGCTGATCCCCTTGGCCAGAGCCGCCATATCAGAGGGGAAGGCCAGATACTGGCCACCAGTTTTCTCCGCACCGGTAAAGTGTAGGCTCAGACCGCGTTTGCCCGAATGCGCAGCCTCCTCTGAGGGCTCAGCATACTGGACATTGCCGGAGAATGCCGCACCGGGAAGCGGGCCTGGTGCCTCGAAATCGAGAAATGGATACGGGCGCAGTTCCTCCTGCGTCGGTGTTGTCGCATCACCAGCGACAGCACCAAGTCCGAACACAACTATCACAACACACAAACAGGCCACAAACACACACGCGCTTCTCACCAACATCACATCTCCTCCTAATCGTACGACCCCATAGCACCTCCACTTTAGGCCACAGGTCGCGAAAGCGAAAGTTCCGTTCGCCACTTCCCGATACCTCCTGAGGATCGAAGCGAGCGCGGCGATCAACTGCGCATGCTGGCGGTCGTGGACGAGTATACGCGAGAGTGCCTAGCCATCGAGGTGACGCCCAGCAGTCGACCAAGGGGAGGTCACGACCCTGCTTCTAACCCTTGATATTCAACATAGTTGCGCTCCTGGAAGGCGAGGAGACTGGGGGATAGACCAGTGATTGCGCAGCCCATCATATGAAACCATCCCCCGACTGGCTTGTCACATAGAAGGACTAGCGCTCCGGGTGTAGAAGTTGACGATGAAATGAGAACTAACGCCATACTGGAACTGACGATAATGGTTATAGCGGTGGCCTTCGTACCAGCCCAGGCCCAGCTTGAACAGCCTGCCGTGGACCTGAGAACGGTTCTGGAGCGGGCGGCCGAAGCTGCTGCCTGTGTGCCAGATTGCCAGTCCCGTGCTGTCGCTTTGGCCGAGGTTGCGGCCCTCTACGCGCAGGTGCACGACAGCCGCGCCCGCACCCTTTTTGCCGACGCCAAGTACGCCTGCTCGTTGGCGGACGATCCCTTCATAGCCATTGTGGCCGAGCGTGGCGTGATGGCCCGCTGGGCACTGCTTGACCGGGACAAAGCCCTAGAGAGGTTTGAACGGCTGTTGGATGCAGCTCGTGGACTGCGTTATGCTGCCCAGCGGTCGCTGGCCTGCCGCGAACTGGGCCGGTCGCTGATACCCCTTGACCCGGAGATGGCCCGCCAGGCCTTCGCTGCCGCCCGCGAGTATGCCTCAGTCCTCGAATCTCCCCTTTTTGCCGCAGCCTCACTGCGTGATCTGGCAGTATCCATTGCCCCATTGGACCAGCCACTTGCTGACGAGATAATGCAGCAGGCCTCTGACCTGCTCGATGCCATGCCGCTGGCAGAGGCCGGACAGAATCTCGCCTGTGCAGAACTGGCCGCAGCCTGGGCCATTTGGGACCTGCCGGCTGCTTTGGCCGAAGCTGACAAACTGCTAGGCGCCGAACGCGACTACGCGTTACTGGCGATCGTCCGTGCCCTGACGCCCTTGGATTGCAGCCAGGCCCTGCAGCTTGCCAACGAGGTGACCGCTGACGCCCAGCGAGCAGTTGCTATCGCGCTTTGTGCCGCCCAATTGCCCCCTCAGCAAGCGGGCGTGGCGGCTGCTCTGGCGCGGCAGGCGCTTATCCTTGGGGCCGACCTCCAGGGGCAGGAATACTTCGAGTTGCAGACACTCTGCGCCGCTGCCTTGGCCTCAGATGTGGACGCGGCGCTCGCCGTGGTTGCTCAACTCCACGATCCGGACGCCCACGCTGAAGCTCTGGGAGCGGTCGCGGTGAAGATTGCCTGCTGCCAGCCTGACCGCGCGCTCCAGATCCTGTCCGACATCGAAATCCTGCCTGCCAGGGATGCTGCCACCTATCGTGTAGTACAGGAACTGGCGGCCGCCGACATCGTGCGGGCCTATCAGCTCGTTGATGACCTCCGGAGCCAGCGCCGACGAGCCTTTGCCCTGATTGAGCTTGCCAAAATTCTGTTAGCCCCAAATGACACAAACCAGTGAATGCTGATGGCTCCAGGAATCCTTAGGTTAGTGACTGGCCGAAGCAGCCGCTGGATCGCGCTGGCATATATACTAGCGCTGCCCACGATTGCTCACCCGGCCGAGCTGCCGCAGAACTTACCTGCCAGCCTGCTAGATTGGCACGTCTCATCAGACTCTCCCGATAGGTTCACTCTGTTCCCCCAACCCGTCCGCCAGGAGTCCCTGCTGCCAGTGGAAGCCTGGCGGCGCGAACTCACCTTCTTGCTCTCCGACAGCCGACTATGGCAGCCTCGCGCTCTCACAGCCGCCGAACTACTCAAGGCTTCACATTTGCCGGAGCTGCCCGACCTTATGAACACGGACTTGCGGACAGCAATCCCACTGGAGTTCTGCCCTTTCTATCTGCCTGACGTCTATCCCGAAAAGACCCTCGACGACTTCTGCCACAACATCTACGTCAACTCCCTGCTCCTCAGGCAGAGCGGATGGGCCAATCCATTTGCCATCGCCGACCGACAGGCAGAAAAACTGGACAACGACCGCAAGTTTCGCCGCAAGCAGCTCGCGCTTGGGGCGCTATATGCCTACCTACGGCGCGACTGCGAGCACTGGGGCACCGCCGCCACTCTGGCGATGCTCCACGAACAGAAGTACCTCACAGTCAGTGCTATAGCCGAGCTGGCCATTCCGGAGCTGGCCAAGCGCTTGCCATCGCAGTTGGTGGACGTCTCCGTCGGCGAGGGAGAGGTAGCGGTTGACCTGGCTTTGCGCACCCGCACCAGCTTTGACAGCATAGCTGACCCTGAGCACCTGCTGCGCGCGGCCGCTAGCCGAGGCCTCAAGGCCCTCGCTATTGCTGACCGCAACCGCGTGGATAGTGCCCAGGAAGCCCAGCGCGTCGCTCGGCGTCTCCAGCGTCAGGGCAAGCTGCCGCCTGACTTCCAGGTGATTCCCGGCGAGCATATTGAGACACTGAGCGGCAGCGTACTGGGCTTGTTCATCAAGCACCGCATCCCTGACGGTATGACGATGGCCAAGACCGTTGACCTCATCCACAACCAGGGTGGCATCGCGCTCTTGACCCATCCCGGCGTGGCTGGAGGGCCTAAGCTACTCAGGGCTCTACCCTTTGACGGCTACCTCATTCAGCCCGGCATCTTCGAGATGTACCGGACTATGAGAATATTATATGATCCGGCCCTGGCCAACAAAACCGCCTTATACGCCTCCAGCAGCCCTTACGAGCAGGGGGTCGGACTGCCCTATTCGATAATCGAGGCCGATTCTACCGCTCTGCCGGCTCTTCGTGACGCGATGCGACAGGGGAATTCTTGGGCGGCTGGGGGCCTGTATCTTCCCTCGATGCTGCTGGTCTCCATGCCGCCGCTGGCCAAATTCGAGGATATCCTCAATAGCTACTATCGTGGTCACGACTACACCGAGCGCAAGCTCTGGGAACTGCTGAAAGCGGGCAATGTCCAATTACATACTACCTGGGACCGCGAGGTCCGCCGGATGATGGGCCTTGGCGGCTTGCCCGGTGGCATCCAGGACATTGTCAATGGCGACTCGCCGTTGTTAGATGCGCCCAAACTGGTGGATATCAGCGCTGAGTACTCATGGTTTCGAGTTACCTACAATCATCCAACTGATACTTGGCGCTTGACCGCCACCTTGCAGTGGTAGTTGCACAAATACCTTCGTGCAAAACCGGCCGCAAGGTGTTATACTTATGGAGACCCGCGCCCGCCGCAGGCCCGTACCTTTACCTCATCACAAGTGGAGAAGTGGAAGAGGTGGAAGCCATGCAACGCCAACTGGTGACCATCGGGATAGTCCTGTGTGCTACGTCTCTGTTCCCTACACCGCTTATCGCCCAGGATGATGAACAACCATTGCCGGAGATACGCTGGCACGAAAGTTGGGACAGCGCCCTGCAGGCCGCCTCGTTGTCCCACAAGCCCATCTATGCCTTCATTTATGCCCGCGACAACCCCGACTCGCAACGGATGTGGGACTACACCTTGATAGACCCAGTGGTGGTCAGAGAGCTAGTCCATTTCGTGCCTTGCGCCATCAACGCCAAGGCCGCTGCCAACCGCCACTTCCTGCAGGAATATGATCTTGCCCCCGCCGAGCAATCCAGCCAGACCAACACCTACCTGGGCTATCTTGCAGCCGGCCTCTTCACTGACAGCCGAGGCCAGACGCTATACACAACCCCGGACTTCCTGGTCCCGGAGGCCATGGCCTACTTGCTCCAGCAAATCCGTATCTTACACGAAAGCCTGGCCGCTATCGAACAAGACCCAAAGCACGCCGTCGCCTACGCACAGGCCGGGCACATCTACTTGGGCCTAAGCCTCTACCAGCAGGCAGAGGAGTTCCTCAATCAAGCACTGGCCCTCGACCCCAAGAATGAGGCCGGCGCCAAGGCAGATGCCCAACTCGACCTGATTATCCTCAGTATCCCGGCTGAGGATGAAGAACAGCAGGCCCGTCAGGCCTTGAAGGCTCGTGCAGAACTGGAGAAGTACCTACGTACCTATCCCCACTCGAAGCGCGAACTCGAAGTCCGCTACTTTATTGCTGTCTGTCAGTACACCGGCAACCGGCCGCGCCAGGCCCTCAAGACACTCGATTACTTCTATGGACCCAACAAGCCTGACGAGTTCAACGAGAACATCTGGACCCAGCGCGCCCTGGGTCTGCGCACCGCCATCCGTGAGGAGTTAGGGCTGCCGCCGGAGTGACTGCCGCATAAACCCCCGGCCTCATCAGTATCTACCCACCGCTCACGTGCCACTCAAACGGGATCTCCGGATCAAAGGGGTCGCGGCGAAGCTCATCTGGCTCTTCGTAGTTATACACTTCTGTCGGGATGTTGAGCACTACAGCCATTGCTCCCCCCACAGGTAGATACCCGTGCCAAACGAGGGGTGGAATCTGGACCAACAGGGGCCGTAATTCTCCCATTACAATGCTCTGCGTCTGGCCACAGGTAGGCGAGTCGGGACGGTCGTCGTACAGCCCCAGCCTGACATTGCCGCTGACGCAGCACATATTGTCCGTTTGCTTGCGGTGAGCGTGCCAGGCCTTTACGATGCCGGCGAAGGCTGCCGAGACGTATGCCTGCCCGAAGCGCTCAAAGCATTCATCATCCTTACGCAGTATCTCCATCAGATAGCCGCGCTCATCGGCACGCACACACAACTCCTTGATCATAACACCGTCTATCATCTGTTATCCTCCAATACCTACTCAGGCATCTGGACGCCAACGTAGTCAAAGGCAAACCAGCGTGTAGCCATTGCCCGTAATTGCTCCTCGGTTACTGTTGCCACTGCCTCTGGCAAGTTGGCGATTGACTCTGGATTCGCACCGAACATTTGGCAGCGGTTGATCAAAGCAGCCGATGTCTGAGCAATGTGCAATTGGGTGGCCAGTTCCGTTGCTGCGCGCATCCGCGCAGTCTCGAGTTCCTCATCACTGACGCCACCTTCGATGAAGGCCTGCAGGTGTTCCACCAGCCTGCTGCGTACCTTTTCAACTCGTCGTGGATCACACGCGCTCCAGATGGCCACATACGGCTGGGCCTCCACCACAACGGGCAGCACATCAATGGGCGGCGGCGCCCCGGGTACTCGTCCGGCCAGGGTCAGTCCCAGCGAGCGCGCCAGGGCCAGGTCCCGCTGAATTCTACCATTGGGGCCGCTGAGAATCTGATGCGCCACCAGGCCAGCAGCAAACTCCGGCTCCGTGACCGGCGGCGCTGCCACACCGACCACCATGACTGCCTGGCCCAGACCCAGTCCACTGCCGACACGGGCCCGCGAATAGGGCACCGCAGGGCCACTTGCCTCCCAGTCATTTGCTTCCCCCCTTGGCAACGCACCAAACGCACCCTCAACCGCCGCCACGGCTTTCTGCTCACTAAGCGGGCCCACCAGACACAAGCAGGTGTTGGCCGGCACGTAGTGCCACGCACGGAATGCCCTTAGTTGTTCGGATGTGATGTTAGCCAGTGTGGTCGGTTCGCCGTAGATCGTCTCCAGCCCTGTCGGTCTCCCCAGCAACGCGGCACGCAACAGATAATAGGCGCCCTCAACCCCGGTGGTTGCCTTATCCCGCTGGCCTAGCATATCCGCCTTGGCGTTCGCCAGCCCCTCCTCTGGCAGCTCTGCGACATAGAGCGCCTCAGCCAGCAACTCAAGCGCCTTGGGCAGCTCCACCGTTGGGACGCAGACAGATGCCTCCACAAAGTCCCATTCCACATTGAACAGCGAAGGAGCACCTGTGCGGCCGAGCGCCACATCGAGCGCTCCCAGTGCTGGATTGGCTGCGATCTGAGAGCGCACCACTTCACTGATCTGGTGCTGAATAAGTGCGCGCACTCCATGCAAGTGCTCCGGCTCTTGCCTGCCGGAGACCTTGATTGCCACGTGAATGCCGACCAAGTCACTCGAGTTATCCTCAACTGCCACTAGCTTCAGACCGTTTGCCAATGTAGTCTGGCACACTTGTACTGCCGGCACCGGGGTGGCGAGCAGCATCGCAAGCACAACAGTCACACAGGCCCTCATCGTATTCTTGCCTCCAGCGAGTCGCTCACTTGCGGACGCAAGATGGCCAGATTGTAGGCTGCCGGGGCCAGGTACTTCTGCGCCACGAGTTGCACCTCATTTGGTGTTATGGCATTTACCTGGTCTATGTAGTCAAGCGCGAATTGGTAGCTGTCAATGGCCTCGTAAAAGGCCAGGGTCGCTAACTGCTCATCGTACGACTCATTGTGAAAGCAATACTCGGCGTACACGATTTGCTTGGCCGCCGTCAGCCGCTGCTCGCTGACCGGCTGCTCACGCAGTCCATTGATAATCTCCAGCAGCGCCTGCCGCACCTCCAGCTCCTTTTCCGGCGCCGCCTGTACCATAATCTGCAATAGCCCCGGCTGCTTGTGGGTGATGAACTCGACCTGCCAGTGTAGCGCTAATCGCTCCGTGTCTCCGCTGGGCTGCAGCGTCTGTGCAAGCAACGAATTAGGGCCAGCTTGCAGCAGAGTATAGACCAAGTCCATCGCGCATACATCCCGCTTGTTCGTGATGCCGGGCGCCTGCCATGCCATCCCAACGAACGGAAATGGCACCCGATGGCGATCCGACTTGATGCGTGGCTCGGTTGGCGCAGCTACGCCAGAGGGCGCCTGCCACTCAACATCACCCCCAGGATACCCACCGAATGCCTCCTGGACTTGTTGAAAGAACTCCTGGGCCTGAACGTCGCCCACTGCGATGACCGCTACATTATTGGGCACATAGAATCTTTCATAGAAGGCTATCACGTCACCGATGCTGATCTGCTCGATACCCTCAGGAGCCCCTGCGGTCGGATTAGCATACGGATGATTGCCGCAGGCCATCTCCCACAGCATCTGGCTCAACCTCGTGAACGGATCCGGATACCAGCGCCTTCCCAGTTCCCGTAGTTCAAGACGTGTGCGGGCTATCTCCTCTTCAGTTATGCTAGCCTCAAACAACCCCTCTGCCAGCACTGACAGCGACTCCGGGATTACCTCCCCATAAGCCATAAAGGTGATGTTCACCGAATCTCTGAGCACCCCGCTCTGGACAACGCCCCCCAGCTTCGTCAGAGCCGGTCGCAGCCTGCTGCTGCCTCGCTCCGAATCAAACAGCAGATGCGCCACAAATCGCGCGGTCCCGGCGGGGTAATCGCCCTCGTACAATGACCCTGCCTTGACCACTACACCGACGGCCACAACCGGCCAGGTGTGGGCCTCCTTTACAATCACACGCAGGCCATTGTCCAGTGTGGTTTCACTGACAGCGGCCGGGTCCAAAACCGGCGCAGCCCTGGCGCTGACCGCACTGCTCAGCACCAGAAGAAGCTGTAACAGGACTTTGCGTTTCATGTCCTTTTCGCCTTTCAAAGGTATCCCTTAAGCGGTGCCAAGAGGCTCGGCCAGTGATTTGCGCAACTCACGCTTGAGAATCTTGCCGATGGCGGACTTGGGCAGTTCGGGGAGAATCTCAACCCGGGCCGGTGTCTTAAACCTTGCCAACTTGCCCGCGCAGTGGCGAATGATCTGCTCTGCACTGAGCTCAGTTCCTTCATGTAGGGCGATAAATGCGCAAACATCCTCGCCTCGCAGAGTGCTCGACATTCCCACCACTGCTGCCTCTGCCACCTGTGGCAACTGATAGATGACATCCTCGACCTCGCCAGGATAGACATTCATTCCCCCTACGATAATCAGGTCCTTGAGGCGGTCAACAATGTACAGATACCCATCCTCGTCCACACGTCCCAGATCACCAGTATGCAGCCAGCCTCCTCGCAGCGCCTCCGCGCTCCCCTCAGAGTCCTGCCAGTAACCCTGCATCACATTCGGCCCCCGTACGCACACCTCCCCAATCTCTCCGGTTGGCAGCGGCGTCCCATCCTCGGCTTGTATTCCCACCTCCACACCTGGCAGTGGCGGCCCCACGCTCCCTGGCTTGATCACCCCCTCCGGTGGGTTCACGCTCACCACCGGCGACGCCTCCGTTGGCCCATACCCTTCCACCATTGTTACACCATAACGCTCCTGGAAGCCACGCACGACTTCCAGCGGCAGGGCAGCTCCCCCACTAACGCACACACGCAGACTACCCAGGCCGAACTTCTGCTCACTTCTCATAGCCAGTAGCAAAGTAAACATCGCGGGCACGGCAGGGAAAAATGTCACACCCTTAGCCTCGATCGACTCCATGATTGCGAGAGCCTGAAAGCGAGGATGGAGCACCGTATGGGCACCACACAGGATTGGCAACACCATACACACCGTCGCTCCGAACGAATGAAATAGCGGCAAGACCCCCAGAAACACATCCTCGCCGGTTACTCGTATCACCTGACGGCAAGCTCTGCCATTGGCCAACAGATTCCTATGACTGAGCATCGCTCCTTTGGGCCGACCCGTGGTGCCCGACGTGTAGATGAGTACAGCCAGCTCCTCGCCACTGATCTCTGCATCTGCCCGCTGGCCCTGATGGGCCGCGATCAGTTCCTCAAAGCCAAGGCAGCCTTCTGCCGGCTCCCCACTGACAATCACGTTCTGCAGACCAGGAGCCAGTTGCGGCAGTGCCGGCAGCAGTTCGCGGAATACATCCAGCGTGATGAGCGTATTAGCGCCGGAGTTCTGTAAGATGTAGCCAACCTCCGGCGGTTGCAGCAGGCAGTTGACGGGCACAGCTACCCCACCCATACTTGCAGTCGCAAAGTATGACACTACAAACTGGGGCACATTAGGAAACAGGATGGCCACCCGGTCGCCCTTACCCACGCCCAGGTCCCGCAAGCCTGCAGCCAGCGCACCCGTCATACCAGCAACTTCTGCGTAGCTCAAGGTAGTCGCCTCGAGGCTAAGTGCCGGTGCTGCAGGCCGCTGGTTTGCCGCCTGCCTCAGCGCTGCACCTAAGTTGTGGGGCTCTTCTACCGTCATCCGTCTCTCCGCCGCCTTGAAGATGTCAACTCCGCGTGCTTACGACAATATCACCGCACTCACAAGCAGTCAACTCGCCTGTCCCTTTGACACACCTTTCCCGTACGCCTCCCCACGCTTGCCTCTCCCTGCTGGCGTCCTCCAAACAACACAACTCTGCCATCTGTCCCATTGCGATGGCAACAAGACCGCATGCGGCTACTAACTCTTTGCGCTTTTGACCCGGCCTGCCCTTGCTACCATCTCCCCCTCACCCGCGAAGGTGAGTACACCTTCAGCCTCTTTGAGCGATAACCACCGCACCTCATCGAATGTTTTCGCTTCTATGAAGTCCGACACGACCTCCGGCGCGCTCATCAGGTAGAAGGTGACCTGCTTTTCGACGTGTTCACCGTCATCGGGGTCTGAATAGCCGTAAGAGATGCTGCCCAGCCTCGCGACTATCTCTCCCCTCACCCCCAGCTCCTCGGCCACTTCTCGCACCGCAGCCTCCTCCGCGCTCTCGCCTTCTTTCAGTTTTCCCTTGGGCAGACGCCATTCGTCCCAAGCTTGGTGGTGCAGCACCGCCACACGCGGCCCTTGCGGTGTGGGGGCTACTACTACACCGCCTGCCGAAATCAGCTTCCGCAATCCCTACACCTCTTTGGGGATAGTGTCCAGGACACGGGTGATGATATCGTCAGACTGCACCCCTTCGGCCTCGGCACCAAAGCTGGGGATAATTCGATGGCGCAGCACCGGCCGCGCAATTGCCCGGATATCGTCACAGGACACCGCATATCGCCCGTGCATAAGGGCACGGGCCTTGCCGGCCAGTACAAGCGCCTGGCTGGCGCGCGGACCCGCTCCCCAGGTGATCCAGCCTTTGATGAAGTCCGGCGCCTCGGGCCGATCAGGTCGCGTCGCCCGCACAAGCTGCACGGCATAGTCCAGGACGTGCTGTGCCACCGGCACGGCCCGCACCACCTGTTGTAGTGCTACTATCTCCGCCGCCCGCATCACCGACTCGACGGTTGGCTGATGAGACGAGGTAGTTACCTGCACTATCTGCGCCTCCTCATCCGCAGCCGGGTAGTCCACCAGCACATTGAACATAAAGCGGTCGAGCTGCGCCTCTGGTAGCGGGTAGGTGCCCTCTTGCTCAATGGGGTTTTGGGTAGCCAGCACGAAGAACGGTGGCTCTAGTGGATAGGTCTCCCCGCCGGCGGTGACCTGCAGCTCCTGCATCGCCTGCAGCAGGGCACTCTGCGTCTTGGGAGGTGTGCGGTTTATCTCGTCTGCCAGTAGCACATTGGCAAAGATCGGCCCCTTGATGAACCGATACCCTCGCTGGCCGCTGACCGGGTCCTCCTCGATGATGTCAGTGCCGGTGATATCGCCGGGCATCAGGTCGGGGGTGAACTGAATCCGCGAGAACTCCAGGTCCAGGCACTGGGCCAGTGTCCGCACCAACAGCGTCTTCCCCAGCCCTGGGACACCGACGAACAGGCAATGCCCCTGGCAGAACAGAGCAATGAGAAGCTGCTCGATAACTTCCTCTTGGCCCACGATGACCCGGCTGATCTGCTCCAGGATCGCCTCGCG
>JALGTI010000270.1 GCA_029821455.1 Candidatus Zipacnadia bacterium
CTGGCCTTCTTTATGAAGGGCTTCCCCAATCTGTCATTCCCCGATATCCCACTTGCGCACATATTCAAGGAGGCACCGTGGAACATCCTGCAAGGTCATGTGCTGATCCGCTTTCAGTGGCTAGTGCTGGGCATCGCCTATTTGATTCCGGCTCAGATCAGTATCGGCACAGTCGCTTTTTACTTCCTTTCACTGTTGCAGATGGTGCTATTCGCATCTCTGGGAGCGACCGGCGGCCAGTGGTATCCCCACAGCTTCATTGTGAGACAGTCAACGGGTGGTCTGATCGTGTTCGCCATTTTCCTGTTCTACGCCGCACGGCTGGACATTCGGCAGATGTGGCAAGACCTGTGGGGTGATATCTCCGGGCAGCCCGCCCAGAGGCCCCACCCGGATCGCTGGCTCCTATTGGGGGCTATTGCTGGGACGGCAGGACTGATCGCCTGGTCGCATGCAGCCGGCTTGGCTCTGTGGCTGGCTGTTGCGTTCATCGCGCTGGTGGTGATCTTTCAGCTCTGTGTGTCGCGCATTGTCGCTGTACTGGGCATGCAACACGCAACTATGTGGATCTCACCCAAAGGTCTGCTGGATGCCGCTATCGGCACGCGCCTGCTGGGCGCGACAAACCTGCCCAGCCTCCATATTCAGGAGATCGGCGATGTGTTGCACTGGCGCAGCCGAGGGTACATAAGTGTCCTGCTGCTGAGCGGCGTGGTGGCGCTGGTTGCGTACTCGTTTTTCTATATCCGGATGGCATACCAGTATGGCGGCCTGATGATGAGTCCTACCTGGTACTTCATGTATATTGACATTCAGGTGTACGACCAGATAGCCGCGCAGGTCGCCAACCTGTCCGACCCGTCGTGGGCAGGACGTGTGGGTGTGGTAACCGGGGGTTTGATTATGTGGGGGCGGGGGTTTGATTATGTGGGGGCTTATGGCCTGCCACCGGATCTTCCCTTGGTGGCCGTTCCATCCGCTGGGGTATCTGTTGGCCTCAGGATATACGTCCCGGGTCACCTGGCCCGGCCTGCTGGCAGGCTGGATGGTCAAGTCGGCGGTTAGCCGCTATGGCGGGGAGCGGATGTACTTTACCATCAGGCCTCTGTTCCTGGGGCTGCTTATCGGTGACGTGGGCGGCCAGGCGTTCTGGGCGGTAGTCTGCGCGGTGGCGATGGCCGCCGGGTGGGTAACAGGCGGGTAGGGACGGCTAGGTGCGCTAGTCCAGGCCCCTTAACCCGGCCTTCTGCTCAGTGGTCAATTCCTTGTCTACGCTTACCGTGTCACTGTTCTCCGCGATCAGCAGGATGGCATCCTCGGCCATAAGACTGCCATGCCAGACATTGCGGCGGACGTTGTAAACCGTGTAAGGCTGCATCGGTATCTCATGAATGGCCGTTATCTCGTCCTCCCCCTCCGCTATCAGCAGCACGGCCTGCCCCTGCATCAGGACGAATACCTCATCACTGTTGGGGTGCTTCTGCAAAGACGTAAGCCCTTCGAGCGTGGCTGTCGGGGTAAAGTTTTTGATGGCAGTCATCCAGGTCTCATTGGGGCTGTCCACCACAATCTCGTAGCCCTCGCCCTCCCACGCTCCGATATCAACCATTGAGTCGAGATTTGCCATAGCTATCCCTCCTGTAGGCTTGCTGTCAGCAAGCCTGGCGTTTGTCACACTGTCCTGGAGGATACCATTTTGTCGGGTCTTCCTCAATGCTTCCTGCCGGGGGAGGTAAGAGGCTCGGGGACAGCGAACCCGCTGTCGCCGTAACAATATCTTACCAGGAGGCTGTTCAGAATGATTAGGATCGGTCTGATCTCCGCCGCAACATACGGATACATGGATGCTCCCCGCACTCCGGGGTCATTCCACGGCACCGCCTTCTCGACCGTTTTCAATAGCTACGACCCGGACAAGGCGAGCCAGTACGAGTGGACCTTCGCCGCCGCCAGCCGCACCATCGAGGGCGCGCAGGTGGTCAAGGTCTGGGACCCGCAGATCGAATGGGCCGAACGCCTGGCCGATGTCTGCAATATCCCGGAGGTCTGCCACCAGCCTGAGGAGTGCACCGAGGATGTGGACGCCGTCATTATCCCGGATGATGGCTCCGGCGAGCATGCGCAATATGGCATTTTGCCCCTGTGCAAGGGCCTGCCAACCTTCATTGACAAGCCAATCGCGATGATCGCTAGGCGGGCCAAGGAGATCGTTGATATCGCCAAGGAGACAGGCACGCCCCTGATGTCAGCCAGCTCCCTGCGCTATGTGCCTGATATTGTTGCCCTGCACGATGAGGTGTCCGAACTGGGCGAGATCCATCTAGCCACCACGATCTGCGGCAACGAGCTGGTGTACTACGGAATCCACGCCCTCGAGACCGCCTATGCGGTGCTCGGCCCCGGTGCAGTCTCGTGTCTTAATGTCGGCCAGCCGGGTCGCAATATCGTGCGGGTGCGCTTTGAGAGCGGGCGCGATCTGGTGCTGATGGTCGCCGAGCACGAGTATATGCAGGCGGGCTACCAGATAAATGTCTATGGGCAGAAGGGCTGGCGGTCTATACAACCCGACCTCACCGACCTGTACATATACCTGATGGAGCAATTCATCGGTATGGTAAAGAGCGGAGCCAGAGAAGTCGTTCCACTGGACGAGATAGTTGAGGTCATCGCAGTATTAGAGGCTGGCAAGCGTTCCCTGGCAGAGGGGCGCGAGGTGAGCGTAGCCGAAGTGCTGGAGTAACGGCGTCAGGGCACAGAATCTCTTGACATAGAATGAAGCGCGGGCTGGTATGTTGCGTCTGCCAGCCCGCCCTATGCCTTCAACTCCTGAAGGGTTGTCACCACAAGCCTATTCAATCGTCCCTTCAACGCGTACTCTGTACACTGCCGCAACCTCGTTAGGCACTTGGCTTTGGTATCGGCAGCGGATCCAAAAGCGCTCAGCGTCTTGCACGGCCTCGGAGATGTCGAACTTGTGATCCAGTGTCAGCTCGCTGTTCTCCATCAACGTCTGCCAATTCTCGCCATCCAGAGAGAATTCCACAGCGTTTGACAGTCCTGAACGCCAGGCCCCATAAAAGGCGAACTGGCATTGGGTCCATCTATTACCCGCCTGGGCCCCCAACTCGTAGGTGACCGTGCCGCCGGCCCACGGATACAGGCTCAGTCCCCACACGCCGTCATAGAAACCGCTGACTTGGCCGTGTAGACGAGCGTTGCCGCCTGAGCCATAGTAGTCACTGTATTCAAACTTACCCGGCGGCAGGTTGGTCAAGTCCAGGCTATAAGCATCAAGCTGCTTCTGGCCGCGCGACTTAAACGTAGGAAGGTCGCCCTCGGCAAAGGCGTGGGTGCCTTGCAGTTGGTCGAAGTCTGCCACGTATTGCTGCCACGCCTGTCTTGCGATTTCCTTGTTCTGAGGCGTAGGCTGCTTCCTGAAGGCAGCCTGCGCTTCCATTGCCGCCAGGTGCAGTTCAGTGTACCGCCAGCCAAGTTCCACGAAATGTAGCCGCGCGAGGACCTTGGGATCATCCTGGGCCAGAGCCTTGGCTTCCTCCAGCCATACGCGGCAGTTGGCGCGGAGTTCGGCCGGATAGATGCCCGGCAGGTTGAACTCATCGCCACTCCAGTAGCGGTCCGGGCTGCCTGAGGTTTCCAGAGCCATATAGAAGTTGCGCATCGGCCCCTCAGCCGGTCCATAAAAGAGACGGAAGAACTCGTCCAACATCGCCTCAATGTCCGTTGTATGGTCCCACCACATGCGGCTGAAGGCATAATAAAGCAGATGATTTGTGGACCAACGCTGCGCGGTCTCAGAATAGAACCCGTGGATGTTGAGCCTTTTATAATACCCGATTTCCTCAGGGAGCCGGTATAGTGTAATCGGCAGCGCCTCCAACCAGTTGTAAAAGCCGTAGTACTCATAGATGCCGTGCAGCTTGGTCACAGGTGCCCAGGCGTCAAGATTCCTCTTGAATATCCTGCCACGGCCAGAGTTGGGATTGAGGAAGCTCGCTCCGTAGTTGAAGCAGTAGTTGGTCTGCTCGATCATGACGTTGTCGGCGGGCTGAATCCAGTTGGGAAGGCCGGCGCTGCCGGCATAAGCGTAGGTAAACAGAACCGCCTCCGGGTACTTTTCGGCCACCTTCTCAGCGATCTGATTGATGGCCCATAGGACGATGTCAGCGTGGGTCGTGGGGTCTTTGTCGTCAATGGCACGGCAGTTTTCGCATTCACACCAGCCACGGCCGTCATTCTGGGTCATATCAATGAACATAGCGTCGGGGTTTTCGGCCATCTTGGCGGCCCCATCCATTGCGTAGGCAGTCAGCTTCTCCAAAACCTCCGGATTGCTCAAACACAACTGTCCGTGTGGGACGCGCTTTCCATTGACCTCAGGGAACCACTCCGGATGCTCATCGAAGTAGACTTTGGCCGGTATGATGTGCTGCCAGTTGTGACCCGAGCCAACCTTTATGCAGGTGCCACCGCGCTTCTCCATAAAGCCCTCGTAGCCTTCGACATCGACCGGCCAGACCCAGAAGTTCTGGTGGTTCTTGGTCAGCCAATCCTTCACGGCAAGGTTCCACTCCAGCTCATCTCCGCCACCACCCATAGCATGGCGGCGTGTGAAGGAGGGCTCGTGTATCACGCGCACGCGTTCGACTTCAATATCCGTGAGGCTCGGTGTTACCTCGCCAACCTCACCGGGCCAGTACCACCTATACCCTAGCCTCTCCAGGAAGTTGTACGCCGAATACACCACGCCCCGTGGCCCTCCACCAGCGATGATCAGGTGGTTGTTGCTAGTGCGATTGACTATGCCTTCAGCATCGAGGTTAAGCTCTCGCCGCGAGGCATACTCCCCCATCTGCTCCAGTTTACTGGTGAAACAGACGATGACGGCTGTTTCACCGTGCTTTGCAGGGCCGTGTTCAATGGCAAGCCGGGCCCCGCTGGCCTTTTGGATGTAGCGCTGTAGCTCCTCAGCAGCGAACAGTTCCTGCGGCGTTGCGTCCGACGGCAC